>JANWKX010000145.1 GCA_025451145.1 Vampirovibrionales bacterium | reverse complement strand
TTTGCTGCGTTCGCAAGTAACGCTTAGCCGCCAAGAACAACCTAAGCTGGATGCCGATAAGACGTATGGGCTTTCTGATTTGGTTGATATTGCCGAGGAACGAAATCCCCAAACCCAGGCAGCCTGGCAGAAAGCAAAGGAAGCGGCTGACAAGCTGGGTATTGCCCGTAGTGAGCTATTCCCGATGCTAGAAGTGGTTGTTCCCTTGCTCAACGATAGTACGGCCATGTTTTTTAAAACCTACTACAAGCAAAATCTCTTCCTGTTCCGACCAGCCATCGAGCTGAACTACACTGTACTGGATTTTGGTGAACGGCGCGCTCACATTGACGAAAAAAAAGCGGCCTTACTCGCCGCCAACCTCAATTTTAACGAGACGCACCGGCAAGTTATTTATAACGTGGTGAGCGCCTATTACAAAGTGATGTTAGCCATCAGCCGAACACGGGCTGCAGAAACCGCATTGTTTAATGCAAAGATGATCCAGGAAGCTGTGGAGGATCGCCTGACTCATGGCTTGGCAACCTTGCCGGATAAGTTGGATGCCCAGGCGGCAACCGCCCAAGCCGAATATGAACTGGCCACGGTTCAAGGTGAAGAGGAAATTGCTCGGGGAGAACTGGCCTCCATCCTGAGGGTCTCGCCACTGATTAATCTGAAATTTGCAAACCTGGAGGAGATGGCCGGTTTGAATGCCAATAGCCAGAATGCCCAGCAAGCCATTGAAGAAGCCCTTCGTTTTCGCCCCGACTTTCTGGCGAAAATCCAGGAAATAGCTGCTGCCCAGGCCGAAATTAAAAAGAAGCGGGCCGCCTATTTCCCAAAAGTGACAGTGTCTGGAGACTATGGACGGCTTGTTGCATATGCCAATCAGGACTTAAGCACTTACGTTTATGGCCAAGTTCCTGTTTACAGATGGGAAGCCAAGATGAACTGGGTTTTGTTTGATGGTGGCCGTCGAAAGAACGAACTGCAACTAGCCAAAGCACACTATGATAGGGCGATCGCCGAGGAACAGGAATCGAAAGATCAAGTGGAATATCAGGTGTGGCAGGCATATGTCAACCTACAAATCGCTCGGAAGCAGCTGACTGCATCCAAAAGTTTGCTTGCAGCCTCACAGAAATCCTATGAGGAAGCCAGCGAAGCCTATCATGATGGCGTACGGAACCTGGTTGACGTAACGACCGCACAGAAGAATTTAGCCAATGCCCAGAATACCTTTGTCGAAGCGCGGATTAAGATATTAACCGATCTGGCTGAACTGGCTTTCCAGGTCGGTGATTTAGTTCATATTGGCAGACCGTCCAACGGGCCGTCTTAAGGATGGAGCTACATCTTGTGTGTAAGAACATTCCAGTTTATTTTCGTTTCCTCATACTGATACTGCTGTGTCCTTGCCTGTTCGGTTGTGAACGGGGTCCATCGGTTGATATTTTCGGCTCGTTCTTTCCCGTTTGGTTCTTTTGCATCCTGGGTGGGTTTGCCCTCATGCTGATCAGCCGGTATGTCCTTATCCGGACACAGATGGATCAGGAGCTCGGTCCCCTCGTGATCATCTATCCCTGCCTGACCGCATTGTATTCGTTTATCCTCTGGTTCATTTTTTTTCCTTAAAGTCTAAAGATAAGAAGAACAGGTTTAATATGGTATCCAATTTCAACCGAAGAAACTTAGGCCGCCTATTAGGGGCACTGATTATGCTGGTGTCACTGGTGATGGGGCTTGCGGCATATCAGCGTATCACTATCCAACCGAGAACCGATGATGCAGAGGTTTTCGCCAATCTGATCGGGATGGCGCCTGAGGTGAGCGGACCCATCACCCATATTTATGTTTCCGACAACCAGTGGGTGAAAAAGGGAACACTCCTTTTTGAAATTGATTCCGCCCCTTTTCTCTATGCCTGGCAATCGGCCACGTCTCAAAAAGACACGTTGGAGGGCCAGATCCGCGATTTGAAACTAAAAATTGCTGCCGAAAAAAGTGCTGTCCGTTCGGCGGCCGCTCAGATTGATGTTTCTCATGCCTCAATTCAAAGCAGTACAGCCGGTATAGAGGCGGCAACGGATAGCGTCGCAACTTCCAAAGCGGCCTTGGTTCGTGCAGAGGCTGATTACACTTATGTGAACGATAATCTTCATCGTTTGGAGGCTTTGTTAAAAAAGCAGTTTGTTACGGTTGATCAGGTACAGATGGCCCAAACCGACGTTCGGAATAAGGAAGAGGCTGTATTGCAAGCCCGTTCCCAGCTCTCCTATTCACAGGCCCAGTTAGCAGCCGCCCGGGCCAAACATCATGAAACAAACGCCCAGCTCACCCAAAGCCAGGCTCGTTTAGATGAATCCGTTAACAATATCAGCATTCTGGATCCCTTAATTGAGCAACGGCAGAAAATGGAAGCCAATATCAATAACGCAGCCTATTTTTTATCCCGCTGCCGCATCTACGCGCCTTTTAATGCCAGGGTAACGAACCTGATGGTTTCAGAAGGCGAATACGCGCATGCCGGGCAAAAAGTTTTCACGTTAATAGATACGCGCAAATGGTGGGTCATTGCCAACTTCCGGGAATCCCAGGTCAACTTTACCCGGCCAGGCACCCATGCGGATGTCTACATCATGTCACAGCCCAGTAAACGCTATGAGGGGGTTGTGGAAAGCGTTGGATACGGTGTAGCACCGGATAGCAACCTGATCAGCAATTTATCTCCGGATTTGCCAGACGTGCGGCGGACACTCAATTGGGTACGCCTTGCAAGCCGTTTTCCGGTGAGGGTTCGAGTATTGAATCATAGCGGTGAACACTTCCGAATGGGTGAATCGGCCTTGGTGGTTATGCGAGGTGATAAAGCACAAGGAAAGTTGCAGTAAACGCGGAGGATGAATATTCATGACCGTTAGCGGTGCCGAAGTTTGCAACTTGCCCGCCTCCTCTGATGAACCCTGGCTCTGGAGATTCCTGCAAGACGAGTTGAAACCGTATCCTGGACGATTGCCAACAATAATCCGTATGGTCCTTGCCGCGACCTTGACCATGCTGGTCGTCATGACAATGCGAAGTCCCAACTGTGCCATTGGCATCTTTTTCAGCCTGACGATTTCGCGTGAAAATCCGGTCAATACCCTTCGGCATGGTTTGCAGACGATGCTGGCCTTCTTCATGGGGCTGATTTATGTGCTGGTTGGCGTCACCGTATTCGTCAATGACTCTCTGGGGCATTTCATATTTATTGCCCTCAGTCTGGCGCTTATGTTTTTTGTCATGCGGACGTTCAAAAGCCACAGCGCCGCCTTTGGTTTTTGCTTTGTTGTTGTGAGCGCCTTGCCTGTCTGGGATTTGCCGTTTCCGGTGGATGCGCACGTCGATAATAATATCTGGTCCGTTTTTGGTGTCATTCTCAGTGTTTGCATAACGATTGCTGTAGAGCTGCTTTTTTGTCCCCGGCAAACGGAATTTACAGAAATCCAGCAAGGACTTAACGAACGCTTGGCCGCTTTGCGATCCGTGTTGCAAGTTTATAGAGATGAAAAGGACATTGAAGATTCCCAGGAGATACGGGCACTCCGACAGTTGGCACGATTAGGCGCTAGCCGGCTTAAAGGTTTTCTTGCCCGGAGTGATATGAATGACGATTCCGGGCTGGAGAGAGCCGAATGGGGAGCGCTGATTTCTGTTATAGAACGATTGGTGGATACGGTATCTAATTTAGGAACGCCACAATCTCCACTGACTCCTCGTGATCAAAGCCGTTTACGTACCATCCAATCTGCCTTTGACAATCTTCAATCAGCGATTGCTGACGGGCAATGGCCGGAGTGTACCCGTTGGCATTTTTCCTTGACGTCATCGCAAGCATTGCCGCTTTTACCGCAAATAGAGCGGAAACTCACCATGTTGCCGCACGTGCCGGAAAAGAGCACCTTTCAGGAAAAACGGTTCCGTTTGAAAAAGTTCCATTGGTGGCAGCTCTTTGTTGCCGATGCATTTGATAACGTGGATTATTTGCACTTTACCGTGAAGGGCACGCTGGCCGGGTTGGCCTGCTATGTGTTTTTCACTTCCGTGGATTGGCATGGTCTTGGAAACAGCCTAACCACCTGCGTCATTACCGCTCTTTCCACAATAGGCTCCTCCCGGCAGAAACAGATTCTGCGATTTGCCGGCGCCATTCTTGGCGGAGTGGTTCTTGGAATAGGTTCGCAGATTTATATTTTGCCTTGGTTGGATACCATTTTCGGCTTTACTATCCTGTTTGCTGCAGTCACTGCCCTTGCGGCCTGGTTTACTACCTCTAGCCCACGATTGTCTTTTTTGGGGGTTCAGATGGCCCTGGCCTTTTATCTCATCATGTTTCAAAGCAGTGGGATGGAAACGTCGGTGCTCATCAGCCGGGACTTTGCCATGGGGACACTGCTGGGGTTATTTGCGATGTGGGGTATTTTTGATCAACTATGGGCCAAGCCTGCCATTGAAGAAATGAAAGAGGCATTTGCCGCCAACCTGAGACATCTTAGTGAGCTCAACCAGACCATGTTTTCAAACTCAAGTGTTGTTGGAAAAGTTGACGTGCTTCGGGAGCAAATTAACGGCTGCTTTAACAAGATGAGCAGGAATGCCGATATGATTGTTTTTGAAGTCGGAAAGCAGCGAGCAGAGCATTTGTACTGGTGTTCACGGCTTGAGGATTGGCAAAATACTCAGGAATCTCTCTTTCTGGCCCAATTGGCGATTAATCATTACCATTCCAATTTGGTTATTACCGAATGGCCTGAGACTCTAGGAGAGGCTTTTCTGCAGTTTAACATCGCTCTGGTAGAGGCTTGGGCAACCATGGCAGCATGCTTGATGCAGGTTTCCGATTCCCCCTTTCGGCACGATTCGTTAAAAAAGCTTTCGGCTCAGTTGCAGCAGGAAGCATTACTGTATACTGATAGGCTCTTGGATAAACGGGATATTCATGATCTGGAGGCCATCATAGAACTGGAAGAGCAGATTGCGACTATCACGGGAAAGCTGTCACAGGAAATTCTTGCAGCATAATATTCGACTTGAGGAAAGATGTTTTAGGGTATTTGGACCGATCTGAAATGCTGCTCCCTCCCCCCTCCGTTCCCACAAACATTCAAGAAAAGATATAGGCAATGCCTTAATTAATCCCCCCTCCGATATTTCATATATGAAAAAAGTAGCGGATAATTTAGTTTTCTATCGAGTCTATAAAGGTTCTAATGATGAGGCTAGTTGTACTTTTTTTGAAGCACAATTTAGTGCAAATAATCACCCAGAAACTTTTTAGACAATATATTTATTTGCCGGAAATAATCGATTCTGCTTTGTAAGAAAGCTAGGTGTCAGGACAAAAATTGGAATTAAGTTAGGAAGATCGGTGGATGGACTGAAAATCCTTGTGTCCACAGTTCAATTCTGTGATCCGGCACCACCTTTAGATTTCCAAGAGCCCTCTTTGTAACAAGATGGCTCTTTTACGTA
>JANWKX010000144.1 GCA_025451145.1 Vampirovibrionales bacterium | reverse complement strand
TGACCGGATTCCCATACACTAGCGCAAAATCAGGAATATTTCTATCAATGACTGAATTAGATTCAATAAATGTAAACTGACCGATAGTGAGTCCTGCCGCAACAGTGCTGTTAGCCCCAATATTCGCCCCGCGTTTGACCAAGGTCGGATGAATGGTAGACAGGTTTCCGGCCTCGCCTCGGATATATTTTAAAGGGGCAAAGATGGTGGAGGGACCGCAATACACATCATCCTCTAAGATGACGCCACTATTGAGCATGGCATTATTCAAAACCCGGACATTGTTGCCAATCAGGACGCCTGACGCAATCATGACATTATGTCCAATTTGACAATGGTTCCCAATGCAGGTATGGGCCATTACATGGGTGAAATGCATCACATTGGTACCATGGCCTATCTCACAAGGCTCATCAATATAGGCCGACTCGTGAATGAAGGGCTCTTCATTACAGCAATGGTCATGATTAGAAGTAGGAAACCAATCTGAGGGATGCATCACTGGCCTCATCTTCAGTGATAAAAAATAAAGTAGGTATATTGATTATAGCACATGCCGGATCCCGACCGCTATCCCTTCTCCTCAGTGCGGAGGAGGGCCGTTTTATACGCAACAAAAAAGAGGCCCGTTAAAGGACCTCTTTAAAAGATTTTACCAGATCGATCGCTGTCAATTTAGAATTGTAATCCGGCTTCCCGAGCTGCCTCTGCCAAAGCTGCAACACGACCGTGATACAAGTAACCACCTCGATCAAAAACAACTTTATCAATGCCTTTTTCCTTGGCACGCTTAGAGATCAGTTCACCAACGGCTTTGGCAGCATCAATATTGCCGCCGTGGCCCAAGCGCTCTTTTAGGGCAGTATCAATGGAGCTGGCTGCAACCAAGGTTTTAGATTGGGCATCGCTGATAATCTGCGCGTAAATATGTTTAACGCTACGGTAAACCACCAATCTGGGACGTTCATCGGAACCAAACAAACGTCTTCTGAGTCGATAATGACGTTTGCGGGTCGCTTCCTTTCGGTTGGGTTTCGTAATCATGGCTTCTGTATGAACCTCTTATTCGCTTTTAGGACCTATTTCTTACCAGATTTACCAGCTTTACGACGGACATACTCTCCGGCGTAACGAACCCCTTTGCCTTTGTAAGGCTCAGGTGGACGGTAACTTCTGATATCGGCAGCCACATCGCCAACAAGCTGCTTGTCATAACCTTTGACCGTGATTTTAGTATTGGCCTCAACGCTGATTTCAATACCCGCTGGCGGGTCAACTTCAATGGGGTGACTAAAGCCAAGCTGCATTACCAACTTTTTGCCTTGCACCTGGGCCCTGTAACCAACCCCAACCATTTCAAGGTTCTTTGAAAATCCTTTATCAACCCCTTGAACCATGTTGGCCACCAAGGTGCGGCTAAGGCCATGCAGGGCTCTAGAGATTCTATCTTCGGATTTGCGCTGGACCAACAGAAGGTTTCCTTCCCGAATCACTTCGACTTCGGGACGAAGGGTCCGGGTCATTTGCCCTAAAGGACCTTTTATTGTGATGGTATTACCATCAATGGTCACATCGACTTTTGAAGGAACTTCAATGGGGGCTTTACCAATCCTAGACATTGTTTTACACCTGTTATTCTGCTACTAAAACTTACTCCACCGTGCAAAGCACTTCACCACCAACACGCTCACGGCGGGCAACCCGGTCCGTAATGACGCCTTTGTTGGTGCTGACAATGGCAACCCCTGCACCATTCAAGATGCGAGGCAGGTTATCCACATTGAAATATTTGCGAAGACCAGGTTTACTGACCCGTTGAATACGACGAATGACAGGATAGCCATTTTCATCATATTTCAAAGCGACTCGCACCAACTGAAAACGCCCTTGCGGATCATCCTTAAGCTCGTAATTTTTGATATAGCCTTCTTGCATCAGAACTTTGACGATAGCCACTTTAGCCTTGGAGGAAGGCAACTCAACGTACTTATGCCCGGCGGATGCGGCATTTCGGATTCGGGTTAAGAGATCTGCTATGGGATCAGTATTCATAGTTGACTAAATTCCTTCTATTTCGCGTTTTGGATCGTAAAGCTACCAACTGGCCTTAGAAACACCAGGCAATTTCCCTTGATGGGCAAATTCCCGAAGATGAAGTCGGCACAAACCGAACAGACGGTAAAAACCTTTGGGACGTCCACAGATGCTGCATCGGTTATGCAGTTTCACTGTTGGGAACTTCCCCCGAGAAGCGAGTTCACGGCGCTTTCCTTCTTTAACGACACTGGATGTTTTGGCCAAGGGTAATCTCCTCGTTAATACTTATGCCACTTCTTGTTTAGAGCCGCTGGAGGCAGCCTTTTTGCGAAAGGGAAATCCCAACGTCTTAAGCAGTACCTGGGCTTCCATATCGCTGGTTGCCGTCGTCACAACGGTAATATTCATCCCACGGACCTTGTCGATTTTATCATACTCAATTTCCGGGAAAACCAGTTGTTCACGAAGGCCGATATTGTAGTTACCACGGCCATCGAACGCTTTGTCATTCAGGCCACGGAAATCCCGAATCCGAGGGAAGACAATGCCATTCAGTTTGGCGATAAAATCATACATCCGTTGGCCGCGAAGGGTCACCATCGCACCAATTGGCATGCCTTGACGCACTTTAAAGGTCGCAATGGATTTTTTGGCACGCGTTACAATGGGCTTTTGACCTGTAATCAGTTCCAAATCCCTTAAGCCGGCTTCCAAAGACTTGGAGTTTTGGGTGGATTCCCCTAGCCCGATATTAATCACAATCTTCGCCAGCTTGGGTACCTGGTAGATATTTTCCAGGTTCAACTCCTTCATGATGGCCGGAACCATCGTTTCTTCAAAAGTCTCTTTTAACGTCTTTTTCATCGGCATTTACCTGTGTGTTCCATTCTTTCTACGCATCGAACTGGGCATTACAGTGCTTACAAACCCGGGTTTTGGATCCACTGGACAGGGTCTCGTAATGGATACGGGTTGGTTTACTGCACTGTAAGCAGTAGAGCATTACTTTAGCGGCAGCCAAAGGCGCAGACATTTCAACAATGCCGCCTCGTTCCCCTACCATCGGATTGGGGCGAGTCGCCTTTTTAATTTTATTGAGGCCTTCTACCAGAACCTTGCTACGGTCCATAAAGACCCGCTGAATAACGCCGGTCTTACCTTTGTCTTTACCAGAAAGAACCAAAACGGTATCCCCGGTTTTGACATGAAGCGCATAGGGCTCGTGTTGGGCTTTTTTTCTTGAACGTCTCATCTGTAACATGACGGGGACTCCTTTAAATCACTTCCGGGGCCAGCGAAACGATCTTCATAAAGTTTCGTTCACGCAGCTCTCTTGCGACGGGGCCAAATACACGGGTTCCGCGAGGGTTACCATCTTTGTTGATGATCACAACCGCGTTATCGCCAAAGCGGATAGTGGAACCATCGGTGCGACGTAAGCCGGATTTGGTACGAACCACAACGCAACGAACAATTTCAGACTTTTTAACCGGTGCGTTCGGTTGGGCTTTTTTGACAACGCCAATAATCACATCGCCAATGTTGGCAAAATCACCTTTTCTTAAGACCCGAATGCACTGGACTTCCTGGGCACCTGTATTATCAGCAACTTGTAAACGTGTCTCTTGCTGGATCATGGCTACACCTCTTCGCCGTGTTTAATAATTTCTTTTAAAGCCCAGCATTTTTCTTTGCTAAAGGGACGGCTTTCAATGATCCGGACCACATCACCCATTTTTGAAGCATTCTCGGCATCATGGGCCTTGAATTTGATGGTCTGAATATGGACCTTATGATACCGGGGATGGCTGGTACGTTCCACAATTTGAACCACCCGGGTTTTATCCATTTTATCGGAGACCACGACTCCTACACGTTCTTTTCTAGGCATGCGCTTTATCTCCTTGGGATTGGGTTAATTTCTGACTCAACACCGTATTCAGTTGAGCGATTTGATGCCGGACTCTTCTAAAAACGGCCGTATCTTGCAACTGGTGGGTGGCCATTTGAAAACGGGCTTCATACAGCTCCTTGTGAAGGGATTCTATTTTTGCACGAAGTTCATCCGTTGTCAGCTCTTTCATTTCAGATAGTTTCATCATGGCTGCGATTCTCCAGAAAGATTGGGGGAGCAAACAATACGCGTCCGAATCGGAAGCTTTTGCGCTGCCAACTCCATTGCTTTAACGCCTACTTCTTTTGTGACGCCGGTCATCTCAAACATAATGCGACCTGGCTTAACAACAGAAACCCAATACTCAGGGTTACCTTTGCCAGATCCCATCCGGGTTTCAGCAGGCTTTTGGGTCACTGGTTTCGCCGGGAAAATCCGAATCCAGATTTTACCACCCCGTTTAATACTCCGAGTCATCGCCCGTCGAGCGGCTTCAATCTGGCGGCTAGTGATCCAGGCTGGCTCCAAGGACTGTAAACCGATGGTGCCAAACTCTAAGCTCACACCTCTGGTTTCAGTGCCTTTCATGTTTCCACGCATATCCTTGCGGTATTTGGTTCTTTTAGGCATTAACATAGTGCTTATTCCTCAGCAGGGGTTTGTTCAGTACTTTGTGCCGGGGCTTCAGCATGTTGTCTTCCGCCACCGCCGCCGCGAGTGCGTTTGCCACGACGTCCAGCGTCAGGGCCACCACGACGTCCACCGGGGCCACCCGCATGGGGGGCTCTTTCTTCCCCGCCACGGGCTTTCGCTTTAACATTGGATTCAGCGGCTTCACCCGGCAAGACTTCACCTTTGAAAATCCAAACTTTGACGCCAATAATTCCAAAGAGGGTAAAGGCTTGAGCATAACCATAATCAATGTCGGCTCTAAAGGTATGAAGCGGGATACGGCCATCCTTAGCCCACTCGGTACGAGCAATTTCAGCACCGCCCAAACGACCGGAAACCATAACTTTGATTCCCTTGGCGCCGCCTCTTAAGGTCCGTTGCATGGCTTGTTTCATCGCTCGACGAAAAGCCACACGCTTTTCTAACTGAAACGCAATGGCTTCAGCCACCAATTGGGAATCCACATCAACCCGAGCCACTTCCATAACATCCAGTTGGATATCTTTACGGTGAGTTAATGCAGAGAGATCTTTTCTGAGCTGATCCAAGCCTTGACCGCCACGACCGACAATCATCCCTGGGCGACCAGTGATGATTCTGATAATCAATTTGGAAGCTTTGCGATCAATCTCAATCCGGCTGATAAAGGCATTTTTGAGGCGCTTTTTCAGGAAAGTACGGATTTCATAATCTTCTTTAACGTTTTGAGCGTAGTTTTTCTTGGGTGCAATCCACTTGCTATCCCAGTCATGGATAATCCCCAGACGAACGCCCTTTGGATGAACCTTCTGTCCCACGTTATCGCTCCTCTTTTATCTTGACTTCAATGGTAAGATGGGCGGTCGGTTTTTCAATTTTGTAGATCCGCCCTTGAGCCCGGGGACGAAAACGTTTGTATGCTGGGCCTTCATCAACCCCGATATAACTAATTACCAAACCTTCCGGTGAACCCAGATCACCGTATTTTTGACCTGCATTGCTGACAGCAGCTTTCAGGTTTTTCAGAATCACATCGGAAGCGAAATAAGGCATAAACCGAAGGAGTTGATAGGCTTCAACAACACCCTTCCCGCGTACAGCATTCGCAACTCTCCGAAGCTTACGGTGAGACATTTGAATGAATCTTTGTTTGGAACGTGCAATAGCTTCCATCGGGTCTTACCTCTTCTTCGCTTTCTTATCAGAACCTGCGTGCCCTCTAAAGAAGCGGGTGGGCGCAAATTCCCCAAGCTTATGACCAATCATCTGCTCTGTCACATAAACAGGAACATGCTTGTTACCGTTATGGACGGCAAAAGTGTGACCAATCATATCCGGAATAATCATTGAACGACGAGACCAGGTTTTAATGAGCTTTTTATCGCCCTTGGCGTTCATCTCATCGATTTTCTTTTGGAGATGGTCGTCTACAAAAGGACCTTTTTTTAAAGAGCGTGGCATATGCTATCTTCCCTACTGTGTCCGCCGTCTAACAATATACTTGCTAGAAAGCTTTTTACGCTTTCTGGTTTTATAACCCAACGTTGGCTTGCCCCATGGCGTAACAGGGCTTGGTCGGCCAATCGGCGCACGGCCTTCGCCACCACCGTGTGGGTGATCCACTGGGTTCATAACGCTACCACGAACGGTGGGACGAATCCCCATATGGCGCTTACGTCCAGCTTTTCCAAGTTTCAGGTTTTTATGTTCTGCATTGCCGAGAGCCCCGAGGGTGGCATAACAACGCTCAGAGACCATCCGCATCTCACTACTGGGGAGCTTCAAGGTTGCGTAGCCATTTTCCTTGGCCACCAACTGAGCACCGCAGCCGGCACTACGAACGATTTTCCCGCCCTTGCCAGGGATCAGTTCAATATTATGAACAACAGACCCCAAAGGAATGTTTTTCAGAGGCAAGGCGTTACCGGTACTGATTTCAGACTCAGGACCCGCCATAACGGTTTGCCCAACCTTAAGATCGTGGGGTCGCAGGATGTAACGTCGTTCACCATCGGCGTACCGAATCAAAGAGATATGTGCGTTCCGGTTGGGATCATATTCAACGGTTTCCACAATCCCAGGAACCCCAAGCTTATTCCGCTTGAAATCGATAATGCGGTAAGCTCGTTTATGACGACCACCCTTGTGACGACAGGTGATCCGCCCGTAATTGTTGCGGCCTGAACGATTGACCAATTTCTCAAGCAATGGGGCGTAAGGCTCAGAGGTGGTCAATTCCTCAAAATCGGGTTTTGACATGCCTCGTTGGCCAGGTGATGTTGGTTTAAGAATTTTAATACCCATAGTGACTAAGCTCCTGTAAACAGTTCGATGGGCTCACCTTGGATGGTGAAAGTGGCCTTTTTCCCAACAGGGGTATGACCGGTCTTACGACCCACACGTTTTTCTCGAGGGTAAATTTTGGTCGTACGGACGTTGATGACTTTCCGACCAGGGTAAAGCAATTCAAATGCCTTGGCAAGCTCGATCTTGTTGGCATCAGGATTGACATCAAAGGTATACTGTTGAGCAGAGTTCGCCAAAAGAGTGGCCTTTTCCGTCACTCGGGGACGAAGAATCAACTCATAAAGTCTTGCTGCCTGGGATTGCTGATTACTCATGATTGCCAAACCTTTCGTTGATCTCTTGAAGTGCTTGCTCTGTCGCAATCACGGCATCGGCCAGGATCAAATCCTTTACACTTAAGTTTAAAGGCAATCTTAGCTTTACTTCAGGCAAATTGCGAGCAGCAAGGGCTAAATGTTGGTTTTCAGGGGCCTTGTAATCCGCCAACACCAAGATTTTTTTCGACTTCAAGCCCATTTGCTCAATCAGTTGGTTCACCAACTTGGTTTTGGGTTCTTGAATAAAGGAAAAATCGTCAACCACATGCAGCTTAGCCTCTTGAGCCGCCACAGACAGCGCGGATTTAATAGCTAATCGACGCATCTTTTTGGGCAACTCAAAAGAGAAATCACGAGGTTGAGGCCCAAAAATCACACCGCCGCCACGCCATAACGGACTGCGGATACTTCCAGCACGGGCACGACCGGTTCCTTTTTGCTTCCAAGGCTTACGTCCACCACCACGAACCTCAGCGCGGGTCTTAGAGTTAGCGCTTCCAGAGCGACCATTAGCCAATTCACGACGAACCGCCTGGTGCATCACATGAGTGTTGGGGGTTAAGCCAAAAATGGTTTCGGCTAAATCAACAGTGCCGCTTTTTTGCCCCTTGGCATTGATTTTTTCAGCAGTAATGGCCATGCTTATTTCTCCTTCCCACTATTGAGGGTTTTACGGGGACGGATAAAGAGGGTGGCGCCGGATTTGCCAGGAACGGCACCCTTGACCAACAAGATGTTTTTCTCTGTATCCACTAGAACAACTTTTAAGTTCTCAACGGTGGTATTGTTGTCACCCATATGGGCAGCCATCTTAAGTCCCTTAAAGACTCGCCCAGGTGTCGTACCAGCCCCAATAGAGCCTGGCAGACGGTGGGACTTTGAACCGTGAGACATCGGGCCTCTGGCGAAATTATGCAATTTAATCCGGCCTTGAAACCCCTTACCGATGGATCGGCCAGAAACATTCACCCGCTCAATGCCGGACAAAAACTCAGGACTAATGAGTTGCCCTACGCTATATTGAGCGATATCTGATTCCGGTAAACGAAACTCTTTTATATGTCGGTGGAGTTTCAAGTTGTTTTTCTTGAAATGCCCTTGTTCAGCTTTTGATAAATGCTTCTCTTTGGACTCCTGGTAGCCAACCTGGACAGCAGTGTAACCATCGTTAGCTTTTGTTTTGACCTGAGTCACGGTTAAAGGAAGCAGCTCAATCACTGTGACCGGGACAGCGGACCCATTATCGTCAAACACTTGGGTCATGCCACGTTTTTTTCCAATTGCTCCTGGAAAAGCCATAGTTCCTTCGCTTTCTTACGCTTCTTCCTTAATCATAACGGGGAAATTTGTTGGGATTTTAACTGTAGTACAAACCTGAATCTTTATCAAGCATGATGCCATCAAATCCCTGGGACTCAAAATGGTGCCTTTTCAGGCACCATTTACAAGTCGATTCAGCTTAGAGTTTGACTTCGATGTCGACCCCAGCTGGCATGTCAATCCGACTGAGCTGATCCATGGTCTCATGAGACGGATCAACAATGTCAATGACGCGCTTGTGGGTTCTGACTTCAAAGTGCTCTCTGGACTTCTTGTCGGCATGAGGCGACCGAAGTACGCAGAAAACCTGACGATGTGTAGGAAGCGGAATAGGACCGACCACCTTGCAATTGCTTTGCTTGGCCACTTCGACAATACGGTCAGCGGAGCTGTCCAATAATCGGTGATCAAACGCTTGCAACCGAATGCGAACACGAGGTTGTTTAGGTTTACGAGGTGCTGTTTTTGCCATATTCCTTCTTCCTACATCAGTCAAGTTCTAAACGTTAGGATACGATAGAGTCGATAATCCCGGATCCAACGGTGCGGCCGCCTTCGCGAATCGCAAAGCGCATTCCGGCTTCCATTGCAACAGGGGTAATCAGTTCGACTTCCATCATAATGTTATCGCCAGGCATAACCATTTCAACGCCATCAGGTAACGTAATGGTGCCGGTTACGTCAGTGGTTCTGACATAGAATTGAGGACGGTAGCCTTTAAAGAATGGGGTATGACGGCCGCCTTCTTCTTTGCTCAGAACGTAAACGTTGGCTTTAAATTTGGTGTGGGGCTTGATGCTTCCAGGAGCAGCAAGGACCTGACCTCTTTCAACGGAGGACTTGTCAATACCACGAAGCAGGGTGCCGACGTTGTCACCAGCCAAGCCGTGGTCAAGTTGTTTACGGAACATTTCAACCCCGGTAACGGTGGTTTTACGGGTTTCACCCATACCGATGATTTCAACTTCATCACCCACTCTGATTTGACCGCGTTCAATACGACCAGTTACAACGGTACCACGGCCAGGGATGGTGAAGACATCTTCAATAGGCATAAGGAAAGGCTGATCGATCGGACGCTCGGGAACAGGAATGTAGCTGTCAACGGCATCCATCAACTCATGAATTTTATCAACCCATTCATTTTCGCCACGCTTGCTACCAGGGTTAGATTGCATTTGCTCTAACGATTTTAAGGCAGATCCACGAACGAAAGGAATGTTGTCACCGTCAAACTGGTATTGGCTCAAGAGTTCGCGAGCTTCCATTTCAACGAGATCCAACAGTTCAGGATCATCAACCATATCGCATTTGTTCAAGAACACAACGATGTTGGGTACGCCAACCTGACGAGCCAAGAGAATGTGCTCACGGGTTTGTGGCATCGGACCATCAGCAGCGGAGATAACCAGAATAGCGCCATCCATCTGAGCGGCACCGGTAATCATGTTTTTAACGTAATCTGCGTGGCCGGGGCAGTCTACGTGAGCATAGTGACGTTGATCGGTTTCGTATTCAACGTGAGCGGTTGCAATGGTAATCCCACGTGCTCTTTCCTCAGGGGCAGAGTCAATCTGATCAAATGCGGTTGCTTGTGCCTGACCACCTGCTGACAAAACATAGGTAATTGCAGCCGTTAAGGTGGTTTTACCATGGTCAACGTGACCAATAGTCCCTATATTGACGTGTGGCTTCTTCCGTTCAAACTTTTCCCGGGCCATTCTAAGTATCTCCTTTTTCTATTTTTAAATCATTTATCGTACTATCAACGCCATCAAAAAAAGAGTAGTTTTAACTTTTACCATAAAATCTGTGACAAGTGAAACACAAACATAGAAAAAGAAAAAGCCCATGACGAGATTCGAACTCGTGGCCTTCCCCTTACCAAGGGGATGCGCTACCTCTGCGCCACATGGGCAGACCTTTCTCAGGAGCCTTGATTGAACAAAACCACGGTCTTGATTCAAGCTAGGCTTAGTTAGACAAGGAGTGGTGGGCAGGGTTGGATTCGAACCAACGTAGCTTGCGCAACGGTTTTACAGACCGCCTCCATTAACCACTCGGACACCTGCCCATACACGGATTATGGATGGAGCCGGTGATGGGACTCGAACCCGCAACCTACGGTTTACAAAACCGTTGCTCTGCCATTGAGCTACACCGGCACTTGGGATTTGATTTTATGTCGTCAATCCCCAAAGTCAACTGATTCAAAAGCACCAAGCTTGAGAATTAGTTTTGAATACCTTGCACATTTTAGCAATGTCGCAACGTATCGACAAATGTCATTACAGCCCGAACGAATCGGATTTGCAAGGTTCATTTTGCGGCCTAGTCCTAGCGTCAATTCGGCCCAAATTTTCCTCCCAATTCCCCTTTTTACCCTTATAAAACCTGACACAGGTTTATCTGAAGGGACCTCAAAATAAATTTTCCAACTGTTTTTCCCATTTTAAGTGTTGATTATGAAAAGTGTCTGGTTTATTTTATGACTTGTGCTAACCATATCACCTGGCCTGTCCAGGTATTTCCCAGCCGAATAACAAGGCTGGGTATTTTTTTGCCCATCCTCTTAAGAATCTCTTTATCCTTTGAGATGGCACCCCGGATCATTTATGATTAAGGACATTTCGGTGAAGTGTGTATTTTACATATAAGGAGGAAAGGCCGATGGACCAACATCAGATATTAATGATCATTGCCCCCGATCAGTTTCGAGATGAAGAACTGTTTGAGCCCTACGAATGCTTCACAAAAACCCATCATTGGGCGGTCACTGTTGCCAGTACCCGAACGGGTGACGCAAAAGGCATGTTGGGAGGGTCATATAAAGTGGCCCATACCTTAAGCGATATTCATCCCAAAGATTATGACGCATTGGTGGTTGTCGGCGGCATGGGATCTCCTGAATATCTTTGGCAAAATGAAGATTTGCGGAACCTCGTTAAAACCTTTTATCAGCAAGGTAAAGTGGTCTCCGCCATCTGTTTGTCAGGTGTCGTTCTGGCCAATGCCGGTGTTATAACCGGAAAATCTGCAACCGTTTGGGAGATGCCAGAATCTCTTGAAGCCTTTGAAAAGGCAGGGGTTAGCTACCTCAATCAGGATGTGGTCACCGATGGGCATCTGATTACAGCCAATGGGCCTCACGCAGCAAAAGCATTTGCCGAAGCCATTGCCCAGACATTAAAGGCCGCAACCGCGGTTTAGATTCAAATTTATTTCAATGGCTTAAGCAGTGGTCAGACCACGGGTGGCCTCAATACAGGCTTCCAGAATGGGAATGAGTTCTTTTTCGGCCTCAGCCGGGGACTTTTCGATGGTACAGCCTGCCGCCATTTTGTGACCACCCCCACCCCAGCAGGCGGTGACATCGGCCACATTAATAAAGGGAGAGTCGCTTCTTAAGCTTATCTTGGTATGCCCATGCTTGGTTTCCTTGAACATGGCCGCAATCAGGACCGTATTAATCCGCCTCAGGGTTTCTACCAAGCCTTCAATATGATCTTCCGTGGCGCCAAATTCACGTAACATGTCTTGGGTGACGGTTGACCAGCATAATGTACTTGTGGCGTTAAATTTTGCCTGGGTCACTGCTGCCGCATGAAGAAGAATCTGGGCCTTGGGGGCCTCTTCGTAAATATGCCGATAAATATCCTCAGGGTTTGCCCCTAAACGCGTTAGGGTTGCGACCATGTCAAAGATTTTGGGACTGGTGCTGGAATACTTAAAGCCGCCCGTATCGGTCAAAATCGCTGTATATAAGCAAGTTGCTGCCGCTGAGGGAATGGGAATATCATTGCCCATCAGCAAATCGGCCACAACCTCGCCGCTGGCTCCGGCTTCTGTATCGATAATATTGATTTTCCCGAAACGACTATTGCTAATGTGGTGATCAATATTAATGGATTGCTTGGCATTCAAAAAATACGGTTTTGCGGGTCCCAAGCGATCGGCGGCACCACAATCCACGCAAATGGCCAGATCATATTGGGGTAAAAGC
>JANWKX010000143.1 GCA_025451145.1 Vampirovibrionales bacterium | reverse complement strand
GATAGTAAGCATGCCACGGATATCCATCCCCAGGTGAGTGGTCGACTCTTGCGTGTCTTGGTGGAAGACGGACAATCCGTTCATGTAGGGCAACCCTTGTTTCAACTGGATGCAAGCCAACAACAAGCTTTGGTCAGCAGCTTGGATGCAATCCGAAGGTCAACCCAACTGGCCCCCAATGTTTTATTAAGATCGATTGATTCTCAAAAAGCAGAATTGGCTGGAATTCAGGCACAACTGGCATTTAACCGGAAACAACTGGAACGCTATCAACAGCTCCAGCAAGATCATACTGTTAGCGCTAAAGATGCTGAACAGTATGAAACCACAGTCATTGAGCTGGAAAATCGATATAAGACTATGAAAGCCAATATTGGCGCTAAAGAATCGGAACTCAAGCAATCCTATGCCAATATCAATCGCGATAACGCCAGTTTTTCCAGCGCTCAGGCCAACCTATCCTATTACACCATCAAAGCACCGTTTTCAGGTCGTATCGGAACATTAATTGCAAAGGTCGGGGATATGGTGGGCCCTGAAACGAGTCTGACGAGTTTAACGGATAGCCTGAATCTGGAAATTGAAGTGGCTATTCCCGCGGACTATCGTTCAAAGTTGAAGTTGGGAACCTCCATGGCGTTGGATTCCATTCAGGATGAGCACCTAGCCACAGCCAAAATTAGCTATATTGAGCCTAAAGTCGATCCCAACTCACAAACATTTTTGGTCAAAGCAAAAATCGTAAATGGAAACGATCTCCTAGCCATGGCTCAACGCCTGAAAGCAAGGCTCATCTGGGGTCAAACAGAAACAATTAAAATTCCCATAGAAGCGGTGTTTCGCCAAGCAGGCCAACCCTTTGTCTACATCGCCGAACGTTCTCCCAAAGGCCTCGTTGCCAAATTAAAACCCATTCAATTGGGACCTATCGATGATCAAAATGTCGTTGTTCAATCTGGCTTAAAGGCTGGTGATCAACTTATTACCGGTAATATCCAAAAGCTACAGGATAATGTGCCGGTGGTTAGGCTGGCAAAGGAGTAACCCGGCATGTTTTCTGATTATTTTATCAAGCGGCCGGTTTTTGCGACCGTCATTGCGGCAGTTATTGTTCTTTTAGGCCTCATCTCCATCATTTACATCCCTGTACAGCAATACCCTGATATCGCACCACCGCAAGTAACAGTGATTGCCATGTACAACGGAGCCAATGCCGAAACCGTGGAATCTGCTCTCACAACGCCCTTGGAGCAAGAAATTAACGGCGTCGAAGGGATGAAGTATATTGAATCCACCAGTACCAACGACGGCTTAAGTACTATTAATATCACCTTTGATCACGGTAGAGATATTGATAAAGCGGTGATGGATGTTAAAAACCGCGTTGATATTGCGATGGGCAGGCTCCCTCAAGAAGTGAAAGCCACAGGGGTGACCGTCCAAAAAATTAGTAAGTCCTTTATTATGGGGCTTGCCTTTTTTAGCCCGGATGATCGTTACGATCACAAATTTATTTCCAACTACGTTGATCGCTATGTGGTTGAACATTTAAAGCGAATCAAAGGCCTTGGGCGGATTAATATGTTCGGTGAGCGCAAGTACGCCATGCGCCTCTGGCTTGATCCGATTAAGCTTTCCGCAAGAGGGCTTAGCGCGACAGATGTGACCCGTGCCTTGCAGTCTCAGAACGTTGAAGTCCCTGCAGGGCAAATTGGGCAACCGCCTTTAGCCCATGAACAAATGTACCAGCTCCCGGTGCTGGTTCAGGGGCGGTTAAGGGATGAGAACGAGTTTAATCACCTGGTGCTCAGGATGGGCCCCGATGGCTCAGTCATCCGCCTCTCTGATGTCGGAAGGGCAGAGTTGGGTGCGGAAGATTACAATAAAAGTATTCGCTGGGCGCGACATAATAGTGTTGGTTTTGGCTTGGTTCAGTTGCCCGGAACCAATGCACTCGCCTTAGCGGATCAGGTGAACAAGGAATTAGCCGTTATGAAACGGCAGTTTCCGCCCGGCCTCACCTATGAAGTGGGTTTCGATCCGACAACATTTATTAAAGAATCCATCCATGAAGTCAATAAAACCCTGATTGAAGCGATTTTCTTCGTCATTGTCGTTATCTTTCTCTTTCTGCAAAGTTGGCGCACAACCCTGATTCCTACGTTAACCATTCCAGTCTCCCTTGTGGGAACCTTCTTCTTTATGAAGATATTTGGGTTCAGTATTAATTTGCTCACCATGTTCGGTATTATCCTGGCCACAGGGATTGTGGTGGATGATGCCATTGTGGTTATCGAAAATATTTCAAGGCAAATGGAAGAAAACCCGGAATTAACTCCTATGCAGGCAGCAATAATGGGCATGAAAGAAGTCTTCGGCGCTGTTATTGCAACCGCATTGGTGCTCATTGCCGTATTTACCCCAGTGGCCTTTTTCCCTGGAACCACCGGAATGCTCTATCAACAGTTTGCCTTAACCATTGCTTTTTCTGTGGCCATCTCGGCATTCAACGCGGTCACCCTGACACCCGCACTGTCTGCCTTGCTATTGAAGCCCAATACCCACGAGAATTCAAAGGGATTTTTCCACGGGGTCAATCAAATCATTCACTTTTTGAATCATACTTACGCCAAACTCCTTCAGTTGGTGATTCATCAAAGACGCTTAGTCATGATCGTTTTTGTCGGTTTAATTGCCAGCACATTGATTTTATTTGCGCTGGTTCCCAAGGGCTTTATCCCGACAGAAGACCAAGGGTACTTTATTGTGGCGGCACAAGCACCGGAGGGTACATCTCCGGATTATTTGAGAAAGGTCATTCAGAAAGTTGAAAATATTATTCTGCCTCATCCAGAAGTGAACGGGGTTTTTGCCATTAGTGGCTTTGGCTTTAGTGGCAATGCCGCTAACCGGGGCATCATCTTTGTTCCCTTAAAACCCATTGGCGAGCGTCGACACCGTGATCAATCCGCTGCTGCATTAATCCAAAAAATCCGGATGCAGCTCTTATCGATTCCGGAAGCGATTGTGGTTCCTTTTGAACCACCGGCCGTACAGGGGATTGGCAACATGGGCGGATTTCAATTTTTCCTCGAAGATAAAGCCGGTAATACGTCACTGGAGGAGCTTGCCAAGGCCCAGTTTCAACTTTTAAATGCCGGTAGGAAAGAAAAGGATTTAACGGGCCTATTTGCAACCTTTAGTACCGATAGCCCTCTGTTAAAAATCGACATTAAACGAGAACTCGCAACGGCCATGGGGGTTCCGGTTGAGAATGTCATTCAAACCCTTCAAATCCTTTTGGGGTCGGCCTACGTAAACGACTTTACCTTTGAAAATCGTTCCTATCGTGTATATACCCAGGCCGATTCGGCCTATCGGGATTCGCCCAAGGTCTTTGATCAATTTTATGTCAACAATGCCATGGGGCAGATCGCCCCTTTGAAGACGTTTTTAACGATTCATGAGGAGAGTGGTCCGCCGATTATTTCACACTTTAACTTGATGAGGGCCACTGAAATCGATGGTGCCCCTTCACCGGGCGTCAGTTCCGGAAGCGCCATGGATGCCATGGCTCGTTTAGCAAGCCAGCTTCCCCGGCAGTTTGGATATGAATGGGCTGGTCTTTATCTTGAACAGAGTGAAGCAGGAGGGCAAATGGTTCTGTTTCTGGGGCTTGGCATTCTGTTTGTCTTTCTGGTCCTTGCCGCGCAATACGAGAGCTTTATTGATCCGTTTATTATTATCCTCTCGGTGCCATTGGCCATGCTAGGGGCCTTACTGGCGATTCAGGTCAGGGGCATGGATAACAATATTTTTACTCAAATCGGCATTATTCTGCTCATTGGCTTGGCCAGCAAGAACGCCATTTTGATTGTTGAGTTTGCTAACCAGTTGGTCGAACAAGGCTATTCCTATTTGGATGCCGCTATTTCCTCTGCAAGGTTACGTTTTCGACCCATTATTATGACCTCCATGGCCTTTATTATTGGCGTCATTCCTCTGGTTTTTGCCGATGGCGCAGGGTCTCAAGCCAGGCAAGTCATTGGGACAACGGTTTTTGGCGGTATGATCCTCTCCACCTTACTCAGCTTGTTTATTGTGCCCGTTCAATATGTCTTGATCAAACAAGCCTATGATGCCTTTAAAACGAATTTAAAAAAGCGATTTCGACGTCAAACTCCTGTGTCTGTTGATCAGATTAAGATCTGAGCCAATCCTTCATTCAAATGGGTGAATGTGTGTATCGCACTGTGAAAAAATACATCTTTTACTGTAACGATTCATATCACTTCCATTCAGAACAATGGCTTTTCGGTCGATACCTACCTCGTTCCTGTGGGTAATTCATCGACTTATTTGTCTGAAGGTAAGGTATGTTTCTCAAGGCCCTGCTTCATGACCGCTACTGTCATAGCCGGTATATCGGCTATTTTGAGCATGCCATTACCGTCTTCTACAAACATGAGCTGAAATCCCTGTCTGAGCTCTTTGGCTCTCTGGGAAACCTGCTCCCTCACAATCTTAACCTCCATCAGGAATACACCGCCTTAACCGATATCTTACGTTTAGAAACCTTGGATCTCCCTCCGCCTTTACTAGAGGCGTATTTTGAGCAATTTTCAACACCGTTTAGGCTAGCCCATTCGGTGGCGTTGTCGTCTTCAGTTATTTTGTTGCTTCATGGCCTTGGCTATACCCTGCCCACCGGGTATCAATCCATGGCCGGTAATGTCCAGTTTCAACAGACGGGCAATACCCTGAACGTTTCCACCCAGGCGACGCATTCCATTGCCAATTATCAGACCTTTAACATCAACCAGGGCGAAACCGTTAACTTTAATCTGCCGAGTGCCCAGTCGGTCATTTTGAACCGGGTGGTTGGGACAGCTGCCCCGTCTGAAATCTTAGGAACGATGAACAGCAACGGTCAGGTTTTCATCACCAACCCTTCAGGGATTATCTTTGGATCAAGCGCTCAGGTGAACGTGGGGGCTTTACACGCGACAACCTTGGGTATCTCTGACCAGAACTTCTTAAACGGCCAATACACCTTCACCCAAGGCAGTAATCCCAGTGCTTCGGTGATTAACCAGGGGACGATTCAGACCCAACCTGGAGGATACGTAGTCCTCAGCGGAGGCCATGTTGAAAATGCCGGGAATATCTATGCGCCACAAGGGCAAATCAATCTAGCTGTTGGGTCTCAAATCACCATGACCGTGGATGATAATATATCCGTCAATGTGACGGTGGATCAAAGCCTCAAGCAAGCCGTTCAAGGGGTTCAGGACGCCATTATCAATACCGGAACCTTGAATGCCCCAGGTGGGATCATCCAGGCCCAGGCGAATCTGGAAGCCAGTGT
>JANWKX010000142.1 GCA_025451145.1 Vampirovibrionales bacterium | reverse complement strand
ATGGGGCGAAGCCCCAGGTAAAACCAGGGAGGGGGCGGGGAGGGAACGGACCCGCACCAACCAGCAATCTTTTTGCATAAGTCCTAAATTAATAAGATCCAATCAAATCCCGGACTTTCCATAACTCCGGAAAAAACTGATCCGTTAATGTTGAAGCCAGATATTGCGCACCGGTACTTCCGCCTGTGCCAGTTTTCATGCCGATGGTACGTTCCACCATTTTGACATGGCGATAGCGCCAGAAGTTAAACTGTTCATCGTAGTTGAGCAAGGCTTCACACAGAAGATACAAATCACCGTAGCGGTTAAATTCCTGATAAATACTTTGAATGACCTTCAGAACATCATCATTGGCTTCATACGGGGTTGAAACATCTCTATTTAGAACCGTCTCCGGAATATTAAATCCCTGAGATTTTAACAATCGTAGAAAATAATCGTAAAGCGTCGGAGATGCCAGGCGTTTTTCTAACCGCTCTTTTAAAGCCGGAAACGCCTCAAAAAACTTAAGGAATTTTGGGTTTTTTAAGCCACTCATGAATTCCACTTCTCGAAACTGGACAGATTGAAATCCGCTGGCAGGCCTTAAGTTATCTCGAAAGGTGGCGAATTCGGTAGGCGTCATCGTTTCTAAAACGTCAATCTGTTTAATGAGTACGCTTTGGATGGTTTCAATGCGTTTTAAAACCTTGATACTCCGCTGAATGTTGCCGTTCTGAAAGCACCGAATGACCTCTTCAAGCTCATGAAGCAATTCTTTAAACCAGAGTTCATAGATTTGGTGGATCAGAATAAAGAGCATCTCATCATGGTGTGAGGAAAGTAGTTGCTGGGCAGAAAGCAGCTTATCAATCTGGAGATAGGTTTCGTAATTTATTTTTTGCTCGGTTAATGTTTCCATAATTGTTTATCCCTTAAACCTTCGTTCTTATCCTATCAGAGACCGAGGCGTGCTTCAAACCTTTTCTGGATGGGCTATTTAAGGGCTTACCTAGCCATTGGATTGATATGAATATTGATCCCTTGGATAGCCTGTTCTCAAACTTTTAGATGATGAGCACTCCATTTCCAGTAGGATACACTACATAACATAGAGTCCTATGAGTAGAGGAGAGTTCTGCTCGGCGGATAGTTCAGAAGTTTTCCATTTCGATATTACAAGATGGTGCGAGTGGAGTTTAGGAGGCAATTCATAGATGAGAGAGAGCGAAAATCGGATTTACAGGGTTATTGTGGTTGATGACAATACCAGTCATAGCGCAGGAATCCGTCAATTGATAGAGATGGAGCCGGACATGAAAGTGGTCGGTGTCGCCACCAGTGGTCAGGAAGCCATTCAGAAAAATGCTAAAATTGAAGCCGATATTATTTTGATGGACTTGAATATGCCTGAAATGGACGGCATCAGTACCATTGAAAAAATTATTGAGCAAAAGCCCAATGTTAAAATCTTGACCTTGACTGGTTACGATGATCCGGATTTGGTGTTCCGCGCGATGCAATCCGGCGCCAAAGGCTATATTTTAAAAACAATGGTTACTTCCCAGTTGCGTCAAGCGATCCTGGATGTCTTGAATGGCAAAGTCTTCTTGCCCATTTCATTGGCCACCAAGTTCTTTGATGAGTTCCAGAACAAGCAACCCAAATCCGAGCGGGTTGATCCGGTTCGCCAGGCGCTTTTGAACTACTTGACCAATCGTGAAAAAGAAGTTCTCGCCTTACTGACCGAAGGCATTACCTACAAAGGGGTTGCAGATCGGTTGGTGATTAGTGAAACCACTGTGAAAACACACGTTAATAATATTTTCCAAAAGCTCCAGGTTAATGACAGAACCCAAGCCGTACTTTATGCCTTAAAGCATGGTCTGGTGACATCAGTTTCCTCGGCTGAAAGTCTAAAACCTGCCGTATAATAAAAATACGGAGCGACTATTTTACTAGAGGTGGTTCGGACTGTGGGTCCAAAAATTGAACAGACGGTAAGCTTAGATGGCCTTTTGGGCCATCTAAGCGCATCTACGGGACTTTATTCCAAAGAAACCTTTCTGAACCTGTATAGCTCCATTGTTCGGATGATTCGGCAATATCGGCTGAAAGGCCTGGTGCTTCATCGCGTTTTAGAGGACCCTGATTTCCTGACCCTTGGGATGGCTTTGGAAAACTTGTCCGATCTCTTGACCCGCCCGGTCCAGAATGAGGAAATTCAACAATGTGCCTCGTTTGATGCCAAAACGGGGGGCTTTCTGATTGTCTTGACCAATCAGTTTTGCGCGACGGTTTATTGGTCAACGGCAAGTCAGGAATCTTACGGGATGTATGACGGTGGATGGTTTTTCCATCCCGGGGACAGTAAGGCCATTGCCTTACAAGTTGCCCAGTATCTTGAGGATCGGGATATCCTGATCCCTCAGATAGAAGCAACCCCCCTGGATCGTCGTTATGATGAGAAGAATACCTGGTTTATCACCCAACTCATCAATAACCTGGAGACCCGAAACCGAGAGCTAACCTTGGCCCTGAATCAGGTTCGACAGTTGAATGTCAAAGTGGTGGATCAGGAGCGATTGGCTGCCATAGGGCAACTTTGCTCTGTCATCGCCCATGAGATCCGCAATCCCTTGGGCTTAATCGATTTGTACGCCAAACTCATCGAAAACCAGATTGCCAAGCTGGAGATTCCAGACGGGAAAGAGGCTCTTGATAAAAACCTGCATCTAATTCGTTCCGCGACCCAAAATTTGGAGGGCATTTTGTCAGAGCTGACCAGTTATGCGCGACCCATTGAACTGGCGCTTGAAAACGTGGATCTCAGAACGATTGTTCTGGAAGTGGTTGATATGTTTGTGCCGCAATATGAGGAAAAAGGGCTGACCCTTAAGTTTGAGATGCCCTCAGAAGCTATCGAGGCATCCATTGATGAACGGCGTATTAAACAGGCGTTGATTAATCTGGTTAAAAATGCCATGGAAGCATCCAAACAGGCCTCTTCTGTCACGATTGTCCTGGCTCAACGGCAAAATGATGAGCGCATATTTATCAAGGTTGAGGACCAGGGCTCCGGAGTGGATGAAAAATCCCAGGCGAAGTTGTTTACGCCTTATTTCTCAACCAAGGGCAATGGCACCGGCTTGGGGTTGGCTCACAGCCGTAAAATACTTCAGGCCCATGGGGGTAATGTGGCCCTTCTAAAAACGGGTGATACTGGGAGCACCTTTGCTTTAATCCTGCCCAGAAAACAACCCACCCTGTTTTCTTCTTCAGAAGAAACGCGTCGAAATAGCGGAGAATAAGTCACCATGCTCAAACGGATTTTGGGTTCCTGCCTGATTTTACTGATGATCTTCACGCTTACCGGATGTCAATTTTTCCATAAAGATGACAAAGCCAAGGGTGACGCCGCTGTTGATGACGCTGGATCTTCCGATGTGCCTTCTGAGGAGCAGGCGTTATTTGGAGGTGGGCCTAAGCCCAGCACCAGTAATTATCGACCCATATCCGTTGTAATGCACGATGGCCTCAAGATTGTCGGAACGCTTTATGTTCCCGGTCTTAGTCCTTATAAGCCGGATCCTAACGGTGCAGATGACAGTGGAGACTCCGGGGATGATGGTTCAAGTGATGCTCCTGCCGTTAAGCCGGCTAAAGTTCAGTATCCGTTGATCGTTTTACTGCATATGTTGAGTGGCGATCGTTGGGATTGGAAAGATATGCCCCGGCATCTTTCCAATGCGGGGTATTCGGTTCTGGCCATTGATTTAAGAGGCCATGGTGAGAGTGTTTATCAGGGAAAAACCCTTCGGGTCTGGCGTCAGTTTGACACCACCGATTGGCAAAAAATGTCTCAGGACCTGGGGCCGGTTCTGGATTACATCGCCAAACAGCAAGGCTTTAACATGGTGAATACACATAAAGTAGGGATTATCGGCGCCAGTATTGGGGCCAATGTGGCTGTGAATTATGCCGGTGCTCATCCAAAACAGGTTCAGGCTTTGGTTTTGCTTTCGCCTGGACTGGAATATCACGGGGTGCAGACCTTTACTCCCTTGACGCATTACGAAAACGCGATTTTCTTTTTGTCCAGCCAGGAGGATGCTTATGCCTCCGATTCCTCTCAAAGGCTTTATAAGTTTGCCCTGGGCAAAAAGAAAATCCAGATTTTTAGTGATTTGGGCCATGGCACGGATATGCTCACCAGTAGTCCTGCCTTGGGAAAAGATATCCTGGATTGGCTAAAATCCGTTCTGCCACCCACAGCAGTGGTTTCAGCGCCTTCTGAAGAAACACCTCTTGCCAGCACTGTAAAAGAAAAGGCAACTGAAAAAGAAAAGCCTGCAGCGTCTAAAGACAAAAAGCCCAATGAGAAAAAACCGGCTGATAAGAAGGCGGAGAAAGCCAAAAATCCAAAAAACAAGAAACCGGCTAAACCGGTCACTCAGAAGACTACAGCAAAGGACCAGAAGGCAACAGATGCTTCTAAAACGGCTCCTCAGCCTTCATCAACGCCTTCAAAAGATGCAGTGACCAGTCCTGCTTCAGCCCCGGCAATACAACCTCAAACCGATAACGCACCCAAAACGGATGCAAATCCTCAGACACCAGGGACAACAGCTCCAGCTAAGATCGAGGATAAAGGCCCCGCTGGTACAGCCGCTCCAGTTTCACCAGTGCCGGTAGCCGCACCGGTTGAAAAAACAGTCCATCCGAAAGCCTCAAAAGCTCATAAGAAAAGTCTCATAAGCAAAAAAAATAACAAGCCTGCAAAATCCCAAACAGTGGAAGCAAAAGCGACTCCCCCTGAGGCAGCACCGCCCAGCATCCCTGCAGGAGGCCAGTAATAATCATTTTTTCTTCCCGGTAAGGGGGCTTATACACTGATTGGATGAATTCTATCCCAATCAAAAGAGTTTTGCGCCATTTGAGCCGATACCCTCATTGAGCACTTGAATCCACAGAGCGGGGTATCGCCAATGATTGCCAAACATTGCGCTGCTTGTCGGCATTTTTTTCACCCGAATAAAGTTGGGTTAGCCAATATTTTTTGTCATCCGTGTATGGTTCGCTGTGAAGAGGCGTATCATCAGATTCGTCAATATATCAAGGAGCATCCAGGGGCTTCGTCAACGAAAATCGTCTTGCAATTGAAAATTCCAGCAGTCTTTGTCAATCACCTGTTTCGCCTGGGGCGATTTAATCAAGCGTTTTCAACCCAAAAAACGCCCCAAAGTAATCGCCAATGCACGGTTTGCAGAAAGATATTACAGCCTCACGAGGATGTCTATTGCCAGCCCTGTAATCAGATTATCGACAATCGCCTTCATTCAAGGTATCAGCATATTATTCAAAAAGGCATGAAAACCCCGTTTGAGCAAAATACTGCTTCAGCCAAAACACCGGGAACGGACAAAAAAGATATCCTTCCTAAGCGATAATAAGGCCTCTGGCGGAAAACATCAATCGATATGGCGGAAGTGACAGGAGTCGAACCTGCAACCCCTTGCGGGGCGACCGCTTTCGAGGCGGCTTCCTCACCATTCGGATCACTTCCAGGCCATCAAAATCTCGGTTATCCGTTAACCAAGTCGTTTGGGCAAACTAGGGTATGTCAGGCTTATCCCAGGATGGTTTTGACAATGCCATCTTCAATAATGACTTCAGCCCCACGGAGACGATCATAAATATTTTCGCCAACAGCCAAATCGACGTAGTTTTCCAGCGAACCGGTAATGACGTTATCCCCGTTTTGCATTCTATCCAAGTTTGCGAGATTGGAAGCCACTTGAACTTTCACGTTTGCTAATTGGGTTCGTTTTTCCTGAGCTTCGCGGTTTAATTGCTCTAATTGCAGGCCGACATTTTGCCCGTTTTTGGCCAGGGTTTCAATCTGCTTTAACATTGCCTGATATTGATTTTCCAGTTGTTCCAACTGAGAATCAATGAGCTTTAGCTCTTCAGACAACTCTGCTTTTGCTTTTTGACGAAAGGCTTCAGTGACAATGGTTTTGACGGTTACTTGCCGCTTTAATCGGATAGATTCTAATTCGTTCATCCCTTCCCCAGTTTGAACGTCTGCCTCTGGCTTATCAATCACATCTTTTGCCATTCAATTGGTCCTTATTCTTATTGTTAAATCATCGCGGTATTAATGTAGCAAAATTTTAGCACAGAAAAAATCAGGATTCGGCTT
>JANWKX010000141.1 GCA_025451145.1 Vampirovibrionales bacterium | reverse complement strand
TTAAATCCATTCACCACCACATCCCGTCGTTCCTGATAGCCGGACACGATTTCCGGCAAGAAGGATTCGGCTTGGTTAAGGGCCAAGATGCCGCCGTCTTGAATGGCAGAAGGGGTACCGTAGCCCACATTGGTTCTTAAGGAATACAATTGGTGAATGATTTGCGAATTGCCCACAACAAAGCCAATTCTGGCCCCAGCCATGTTGAAGCTCTTGGAGAAGGAGTGAAATTCGACGGCGATTTCTTTGGCCCCTGGTATCTGGAAGATGCTGGAGGCACGGTAACCATCATAACCAATTTCTCCGTATGCCAAGTCACTGGCCAAAACAATGCCATGTTGACGGCAAAAATCTACTGCTTTTTGATAAAAAGCCAGATCGGCAACGGCACCAGTCGGATTATTGGGATAATTCAGAAATAGGACTTTGGCTTTGCTTAAAACAGAGGCAGGAATGTTGTCAAAATCCGCTAAAAAGCCGTTTTCCGCTTTCATGGGCAGGTGAAAGACTTCACCGCCCACCAACCAGGTTGCCCGGCTGTGAACCGGGTAATAAATCTCAGGAACCAGGCTGTACTCGCCTTCACCGACATAGGCCATGGTGAGATGCGCCAGGCCTTCTTTTGAGCCACTAAGACAGAGAACTTCACGCTTGGGATCAATTTCAACCTGATATCGTTTTGCCATAAAGTCGGAAACAGCCTGACGGAAGGAATCTTTGCCTTTAAAGGCCGGATATCCATGATTGGCTGGGTTATCCAGGGCCGTTTTCATGGCTTCAATGATGGGACGGGGAATCGGTCGATCCGGATTACCCATGCCCAAATCAATCAATTGGGCGCCACGGGCTCTGGCTTCTTCTTTGAGTTCATCGAGCCAGGCAAAAACGTAAGTGGGCAGATTTTTAAGACGTTGAGTGGGTTCCACGGCGCACGTTTCGAGATTGACAGATACCACGATTATACCTTTCTTTTTGCTTTTTCAGGACTGAGGCGTTGCCTGCTATTTTAATGCAAAAGCAGACTGGCGAACAGCCAATGGGATAAGTGATTCTCTCGACTGATATGAACCCAGAAATTGGTGATATTGCTTAGCCGTCCTGAGGCTCTATCATCATCTGTTGGGCTTCGGAATCAATGGTGATTCGATGATGGCGAATAAAACTCAATCCTAGGAGTCCGGAAAATGCCAGATGTTTGGGTAAGGGCATCACGGTGGCTTCGACATTATAAGCCGTATAACCATTTAAACTAAGGGATTTTAGGGTAATCTTGGGCATGGCAACTTGCCCATTTGCTGTAGTAATGATAATTTTGGGCGCATGTTTTAAGTCATAGCCCAATTGTTTGGCCAGCTCAGGAGAAATAGAGGTATAGGTTGCCCCGGTATCCAAAATAAACGTGCTATCCTGCTGATTATCCAATGTGGCTTGAAGCATTAAGGCATGCTCATCCTGGGTTAAGGGGACCCGGACGGCATGCTTGTTAACGGCTAACTTGAATTTTTCAGGGGCGTGGGCCAGATCGTTGCCATGAAGGTTGGAGGTCATTGTGGCCAGCCAAGCCTGAGGTTTAAACGGAGCGTTAGGCTTTAATGAAAAAAGATAACAAAGATTTAACAGGCTTAAGCAGGCAAATACCCCGATAAGAGCCAATTGTATGGATTGCCGCTTTGCCATGGACATAAGCCTTTTCTTGCACGTGAGGCACGTATCGGCATGTCCCTCATTTTCTTGAAGGGAGATCCTTCAAGTATCGGATCAAGCTAATAATTGATCGATAAACTGCTCAGTAATTAAATCATCTTCGGTGAAACCGGAGGCCAATTGACTTAATACGGCTTTTCGATGTTGGCGTTCGGTTAAGGAGGAAACGTTGACATCCACGCCATGGGGGTGAAGCTCTTTTTGGACATGGAGGTGCCAAGCGGCTTTTGCCGCTAAAATGGGCTGATGGGTAATGACAATCAGTTGGCACTGGGATTGGAGCAAATGAAGTTTTTCAGTCACGGCACGGACGGTAATGCCACTCATTCCGGTATCGATTTCATCCAGCACCAAGGTACTTAAGGCATCAGACTGGGCGGTTTTAAGTTTAATGGCCAGCATCAGGCGCCCCAGTTCCCCGCCACTGGCAACTTGCTCTAAGGGCTTTAAGGGTTCGCCGGGATTGGCTGAAAAGAGGAAATTCACGTGATCTTGTCCGGTTTCTGAGACGGCGTCGCTCTGGACCTGGACCTCAAATCGGGCCTTAGGAAGCATGAGATCTGCCAGCTCTTCTTGGACCATGACCTCTAACCGTTTAGCGGTTTTAAGACGTTCCTCAGAGAGCTTTTGGCAAGTTTCAGCAAGGGTCTTTTCCAAAAAATCAATGTCTTCTTGGAGGGTTTCTTGTTGGGTTTCATGGGTTTGAAAGCGTGCCAATTCTTCATTGAAGGCATGCTCATTCTGTAAAACGGTTTCCAGAGAGCCACCGTATTTTCGCTTCAATTTTTCCAGGATATCCAGACGATCAATAATTTCATGGAGTCTTTCAGGTCGGGTATCTAAGGCGTCAACATAATCATCCATCTGGTGAATCAGGGTATTTAAGGTGTTCTGAACTTCTCCTAATTCCTCATACCACTGGGTAAACTGCGGATCTAAACGGCTAGCCTGATGCAGGCATTTTTGGCTTTGCCCCAGCAGCTTAAAAATACTGGAAGAGTCATGATCTTCGGATTGAAGTAGGTGAGATGTCTGCTCTGCCAGATGAATCAGGGTTTGCACATGATCCAAGCGCTCTCGTTCAGCCTTTAAGTCCTCATCTTCTTGGATATGACTGATCTGGGCTTGTTGAATTTCATTCAGTTGAAACGTGAGAAAATCTACCTGCCGCTCCCGGGTTATGCGATCCGCTTCAAGCGTTTTTAATCTCGCTTTTTGTTTTTGCAGTTGCCGGAAGGTGTCTCGAACCTGGTGGCGAAGTTCAAGAAGTGTTTCACCGCCCAGGTTATCCATTAAGTCCCGCTGTCGTGACGCGGAAAATAACGTATGTAAATCATGTTGGCCATAAATTTCCAACAGCAATCGGCCCAGCTTTTCCATGGTCTCCATGGGGACTTGATAGCCATTGACTCGGGAACGACTACTGCTTTGTGAGATGTCCCGACTAAAAACGATTTCAGTGTCTTCATTACAAAGGTCAACTCCGGCATCCACAAGGCATTGTTGAACCGCATCCCGGTTTGGGATTCGGGTCATGTCAAACATCAATTCAATGCGGCCGCGCGTTTCCCCATGCTTCAATAAATCTTTCGGGCTGTTTCGCTTATCAAAGACCCGATGAATCGATTCCAGGATGAGGCTTTTGCCGGAGCCGGTTTCTCCGGTTAAGACATTCAGCCCTGGCTGGAATTCCAGATCCAATGCCTTAATAATGGCAATATTTTCCAGAACGAGTCGCGTCAGCATACCACTATTCTATTACATGACGAAGAGTATGAACGATAAAATTTCGCCCAAGACGTTTATTAAAGGTGATTTTGCCCCCATGTCAATTGAAAACGCCTCAATATTAGTCAGGCTCAATTGGATATCCGACACAGAATGTCCCTTGAAGTGCGGTTTTATATTGGTTGGAGGACGCACCGAGGGCTGTCCCGTGTTAAGATTGAAAAAAAGATGAACTTAGGGAGAAATTCAGATAATGTCCGAGTCTACGGCAACCAGTTCAGCACATCATATCAGCGAAATTCCATTTAATTTGTACAAACCGGCCGCCCCGTTATCCGTCAAAGTCATTGAAAATACCAAGTTAACCGCACCAGACTCACCCAACGATGTTCGTCATGTGGTGTTTGATTTTTCTGGCAGTGACTATCGTTATTTGGATGGGCAAAGTGCAGGTATTGTGCCCCCTGGGACAGATGAAGCTGGAAAACCTCATAAAATAAGGCTTTACTCAATCGCTTCGCCTGCTTTTGGCGAAAATGGCCAGGCAGCAACCCTGACACTTTGCGTCAAACGAGTGGTCTATCAGGATCCTGAAACCGGTGAAGAGAGACGAGGCGTTTGTTCTAACTATATTTGCGATTTAAAACCGGGGGATTCGGTGAATATCACAGGACCGGCCGGAAAAGACTTTCTGCTGCCTGAAGTTGCCAATGCCAATATGATTATGATTGCAACTGGCACAGGGATCGCCCCCTTCAGGGCCTTTTTGAAAACCCGGTATGAAATGCGCGCCAATGAATCCGGGCAAAGCTGGTTGTTCTTTGGGGCGCAATACCGAACCGATTTTCTGTATGCTTCGGAATTAGAGGGCTATCAACAATCTCCGAATTACCATTTGGTAACCGCCTTTAGCCGAGAGGAAAAAACATCAGACGGCCGGAAAATGTACGTCCAAGATAGACTTTACGAGCATCGGGATGCCATTTTCAAGCTGTTACAAGACCCCAAAACCTATCTCTATATTTGCGGCCTTAGAGGCATGGAAAAAGGCATTTTAGAAGGGCTTGAAGCGGCTGCAACAGCCCAAGGTCAAAATTGGGGTGATCTGTATAACCAACTGAAAGCTGAAAAGCGTTGGCGCATTGAAGTCTACTAAACAGGATTCAAGATAACCTTTTGGTGATGAATCGTAAGTTCGATATGACAATCGGTGAGTGAGCCCAGGCTCTGATGGCAGAACACTTCCGCCCTAACGTGGGTGTCCGGGTCTGACGGGGCGAGTAGCTTTTGTTCCACTAAAAATCGGCCAATCAGTTGGAACTGGGATTGATCGATATGAAATCGCTGTTTTTTGCCAAAATGGTTTGTAAAGGCTGGGTTTTTAAACTCAATCTCCACAAAATAGGGCTTATCCGGTTGATAATCTTTGGATTTAGAGTCAATATGCCCAATTTTGGTGATTTTCGCCTCAGGATCCTCAAGAACCTTGTGTAAATGAGATGAGAAGCGAAGGCTGGTCAGTGCTGGCTTGACTGCTTTTGAATAGCCTGAAACAGATGTCTGTGGCGCCGAAATCTTCATGATAAATCCCACCTCCCGATTTTGCTGATCTCCAGAGTCATTATAGAGGATATTCTCAGGCGGAAAGCGTAATGTTACATAACGTTAAAGCGATAATTTAGTCTAAAGAGACAAGAAGGCTTTATTGGTTGGATTCAATATCGCCGCCAAAGGGAAATTTAAAATCGGAAGGTTTAACGTCTTGAATAAACTCCCGAAAGGCTTCGGCTTCAGCCTCATCTCGCTCTTGATCCGTTGAAATGGTTCCATCGGCAATGACATTGGCTGTGGCGTAGATCTGGGCTTCTGCCCTTAAGGCGAGGGCAATGGCATCAGACGGGCGTGAATCGATGGTTTTGCTGTTACCGCTGCCATCTTCCAGGAAAATGCTGGCGTAATACGTATCAGAGTTGAGATCGTTAATTTCAACCTTGGTAATCCGAAAGCCCAGTTCGGAAAGCATGTTGTACATCAAGTCATGCGTCATAGGGCGGGCCGCTTTAATGTTTTCTAATTGGCGAATAATGGCGCTGGCTTCTGCTGTTCCAATCCAGATGGGGAGTGCGCGTCTATTTTCTGCATCATTCAAAACCACAATAGGGGTACCTGTCCGTGTGTCCAAAGCAATACCCATCACAAACAGTTCAATCATTGAAAAATCGGATCCAAAACTCATACAATATATGCTTCAAGCGTTAACATTATAGCTTATACCTTATCGGTTCTGAAGAGGTTTTCATCCACTTATTGAGTGATTTCCTGGGGAGGGCTTGGGCGAGCATCCGCTAGGCTTCCGATGCGATCCAAGGGGAAAAATCGAAAAACAGCTCTACCAATAATGCGATCAGCCGGTAAGAATTGCCAATAACGACTATCAGCACTATGGTTTCGATTATCACCCATCATGTAATACATATGCGGAGGCACTTTAACAGGCCCACAATAAGTAATGAGGGTGCAAGTCGTGGCAATCTCATTGACATAGGGTTCATCCAGCATTTTGCCGTTAACAAAAACACCGACGCCGGGGCGTACATCAACAATATCACCTGGTAAGCCAACCACCCGTTTTATAAAAGCCGTATCAATCCGGCTGTCTTTATCATAAATCAGCCCGGAAAAACCTGTCAGACGAAGAAAAACACTCCATGGGTCTTGACGTAAGATAGATTCAGGCTCTGGGGGGTAAAAGACCAAAACATCGCCTCGCTGCGGGGCCCTGTACCAGTGGCTGACTTTTTCCACCACAATCCTGTCACCGATTTGAAGGGTGGGGACCATGGATTCTGAGGGAATCAACCGAAATTCGCCGAGTCCTTGTTTAATGACAATCACGAGGAAGAGCACCACCACAATGACTTCAAAGGCTTCACGAAAGCAATACAGGGTAAACCGAAGAGGGCTTTCCTCTTTCACCTTTGGGATCGCTTTTTCAAGACCTTCTTTAGAAAGGGCACCGGCTTTTAAAATGTGTTGAATGGTTGGATCGGGACAATCCAGCAGGGCTTCAAGGAGATGTTCAATCTCAACCCGGCATTTCCCGGATTCAGCTTGGGCGGCTTGGGCAATGTCAGAGGCGCGGTCTGGAACCGTCAGTCCTGATGGGATGGAAGTGATGTTTTGTGCCTGGTAAATTCGCCAAAGCCGTTTTGGAGAGGATCCAGCTCGTTTGATTAACGCGTCTTGCCTGGTAAATAAACGGCTTGTTCTAATTAAGGCCTTTAAAATATCTAAATCAGCGAGCTCACGCTTTTCTTTTGTGGCACAACGCTTTGCTTCGTGGAGAATATCCTGGACATCTTCGCTTAAATGTGTAGCAACTTTCATTGGCGCCTTTAGGGTCTGTTCGGAAGTTAGCATAAATCAAAAATTTCTGTTAAGCCATTACAATGATTTATTGTAACAACTCTACAGCATTTTGACCTTTTTGCCTGGCTTGTTCCACCGCAGCTTGGGCCTGAAGAATAAAATCCGATGCGTTGTGAATATGCTCTTGGAGTCCAGCGACGCCAATGCTCAGGTGCCAATTAATGGTCTGGTCCTCCCAGGCAAAGGGAACTTCATGAAGCACTTTTTGAATTCGGAAGATCACTTGCTGGGCAAGCTCAGGTGTGGTTTGAGGCATTAAAATCAAGACACTCCGGCTGCCACTTCGGGCCAAGAGATCAATATTCCTGAGGTTGGCCAATAAGACTTGTGATAAATGTTGGAGCATTTTATCCACAGCAGCATGGCCCCATTGATGGTTCAGGGCTTTAATATTCTCAATGCTGAACAGGGCTAAGGTCACTGGGGATTGATGCCGTTTGGACTGGCGAATTTCCCGCTCAAGGCACCATAAGAAGTGTTGATGGGTATAAAGCCCGGTGAGGGCATCGGAAATTTCCATTAACCGGGCAGAAGCATAGTAATACCTTAGCCGCATCAGGGCGCTGAGTTCTTGAAGCAGTAATTTGAATGGGAAAATCAGGTCATAATGGGTCTCCCGTTGATTCAAGAATACAATGGCCCCGACAAACTGACTTTCGATAAAGAATGGATATAAGGCATGGGATTTAATGTTCAGGGGTTTAATGGAAGGTTCCAAGTGCTCCGGGATAATCACTTCGTATTGAGGCGAATGGCTGCTATGAAACTCAGGTGCACAGGCTTTAATGTCATCAAAAATGCGTTTGGTCCATAGTTCTAACGTATTTTCTTTCAAGGTAACGTTTTGAGCGACATGATATGTCATTAAAGGGGCTTCAAGGCCTTTTTCATAGAAAAATAGACCGGCGATATCGTAATCCAGAATGTTTTCAATCAGGTTAAACAACATGTGATACAAGATATTCTTGTGGGGAATGGACTCAAAGAGCTTATTAAACCCCTTCATAATCATGGCCTCAGTAATGGATTGGTCATAAAGTTGAACCAATCTGTTTAAAGCCTGGACCTGAACAGGCGATTCTCGAAGCAGGGTGAGTTGCTCTAATTCAGAGGGGTTTAGACCTTGAAACAAGGTAATGAGCATTTCAAAATCTTCGTGAAAGGTTTTGGGCAGAGACTTTTCATCAATAAAGGCATCGGCAATGATGGATAGTTCGCCGTACCGGTCATATTCTTTCATTTCCCCCTGGGTTATCAGCATTAAGGGGAGTTTGCGCAGGACCGGATCATGCTTTAAGACGCGACAAATCTGGAGACCGCTAATATCGCATAGGGCGCTATCGACAATAATGAAATCGGGTGGACACTGGTAAATTCGGGTCAGCCCTTGACGCCCTGAATCCTCGATTTCCACTGAGTAGCTTGGAAAACCGGCTTTGATCAGCTTGGAAATCTTGTTACTGAGAGACTTCTTGGTACTAATCACCAATACGGTCTGAGGGCTTGCTGGGGTAAGCATTTAATCTAGAGATCCATGGACTTTATTAAAAACAATTATAATAGAGGGTGTCGCTTCCCTGAGTTGAAGGGCGTTATTTTAACCTGTTTAGAGGAGGCGATGGTTTTGAATGAAAAATTGAAGGGATTCAGCATTTTTCCTCACCTCCCTGATCTTCTTGGATTTAATTTTTGAAAAATGTCACCGATACCCAACTATGTTTTTTAAGGAAACTTAGGCGAAATGAGTGCTCCTATAGGCTCTTCAAACCCTAAACAGACAGAAACGCAAAGTTCTGAAATTTTTGCCTTGGGGCAAGCCCGGAAAACCTTTAACAAGGGATTGGTTCTACGCTTTAAAAAAGAAATCCCCCAGGCCATCGAGGTCATTGAAAAAGCCCAACGCCTTTTTAAGGAGAGTGATGACACACTGGGTGTCATCTATGCCTTGATTGAACTGGCCTGGCTTTATGGTGCAACCCAGGAGCGTCCTCGCAGTGAAAAGCTTTTTAATGAAGCCGAGATTTACATTCAAGCCAATCGGGATTTAGAGGGGATTCATGAAGTCAAAGCCAGGCTTTTACACTATAAAGGCTTGCTGTTTTACCAAAGCGAGGATTTTGGTTCGGCTTTAAAGCATTTTAAGGAGGCCCTTGGATTCTGCCAGCCTCAGGGCCTTGAGGCAGCCAAGATCTATGACAGCCTTGGCGTCCATTATGAACGGACCGGAGACTTTCATCGTGCCATTCGATATTTAAAGCTGGCTTTGATGACCAAGGTTCAGAATTCGGACTTGATTCATGAAGAAGCCATTACCTGCCAGATTCTAGGTCGCCTGTATCTTCTCTATGAAGACTATGAACTGGCATTCAAGCATTTACAACGTTCGTTTGATATCTGTGCTGAACTGAAGGACGAAAAACGTAAGGCCTCCCTTAAAAACGAAATGATACGTCTTTTCCTCAGATGCGGTAACGAAGTTGAAGCTCAACGCCTCATTTCAGAAGTGTTAGAGGAGTGCCACAACCATCGGCACTTGAAAATCCAACTGGCCATGGCTCATTTTTTCAATGCATATTTGCTTTATCAGAGCAAAGACTTTCAAAGCTCCCGAAGAATTCTGGAGCGGGATGTTTTCCCGATTTTTCAAAAATCCCACTATCGCAAGGGCATTGCCATGGCCAAACGCTTACAGGCATGGCTTGAATTTAGTGAGGTACCGCATCAAACCACGGTCCCTGTTGCCCTGATTTGTGAAGCCATTGAGTATTTCCGTCAGGAAAATATTATTGACGAGGTTGCAAAGTCCTATTTTGAGCTGGGAAAACTCTATCTGGAGATGAAAAACGAGAAGTTAGCCCTGGCCAGCTTTCTGGATTCCCTTCGAATTGCTGAAGAAAATGGATTGTTTTACCTCACGCCCTACATTGAAGATGAAATTTTCAGAACCCATGAGGATCAGTGGCGTGAGATTGTGACCAAACGCTCTCGTCATGAACGGGTGTTTGAGAAACGAAATTCATTACTGGAAGCGTTAAAAGAAATCATGGCGTCTCCGGCAGCGGAAGAAGGGCAAAATACATCAAACGCTGGCGATATCGATCCGACTCGTCGTCAGAACATTCCCTTTTTAATTTCCCTGCTGACCGTTGGACAGGCCATGGCGGCGGAACGGGATTTGGATAAGCTTTTAGGCCTGATTAAAAACGAAACCGAACGGGCGTTGAACGCTGAACGCTGCGCTGTGTTTTTATACGATGCCGAAACCAATGAGCTTTGGTCAAAAATGGCCTTACAGGAAGAGGGTAGCTATAAGGAAATTCGCTTCCCTGCCCATCAGGGCTTGGCAGGCTATGTGGTGAAAACCGGCGATATTTCAAACATCGAAAATGCCTCGGCGGATCCTCGCTTTAACCCGGAAGTGGATGGCCAAGACGGGTTTAAAACCACCAGCATGCTCTGTATTCCTATGCGGAACCGAAAAGGGGATATTATTGGTGTGTTCCAGGTTTTGAACAAGACCGATGGGATTTTTCAACGGCATGATGAGGAGTTGCTGATGGCCATTGCCTCCAGCGCCGGGATTGCCATTGAAAATGCCCAGTTATATCAAGAACTCCGGATTACCTTTGAAAGCTTTATCAAGACCTTATCCAGCACCATTGACGCTCGGGATCCCATTACGGCAGGTCACTCTGAACGGGTCATGGTTTATGCCCTATTGATTGGCAACCAGATGCACCTGTCAGAAGATGAGATGGAGGCCTTAAAGTACGCGGCCTTGCTGCATGATATCGGTAAAATCGGTGTGCGAGAGGATATTCTCATCAAAGCCGGTCGCCTGACGGAAAACGAGTATCGCCATATCCAGCAACACGTTTATTACACCCACGAAATCCTGAAAAACATTCGTTTTGAAAAACATTTATCCAGTGTTCCTGATATTGCGGCGTCTCACCATGAAAAAATGGATGGTAGCGGTTACTATAGAGGCTTAAAGGGCGAACAGATCCCTCTAGGGGGTAGGGTACTTGCCATTGCGGATGTCTTTGACGCCATCACCTCTCGTCGCCAATACCGGGCCAGAATGCCTTTTGACCGGGTGATCAAGGTGCTTCGGGAAGAGGCGGATCGTCATTTTGATGTGAGTATTGTGGCCTACTTTATGGATGTCA
>JANWKX010000140.1 GCA_025451145.1 Vampirovibrionales bacterium | reverse complement strand
TAAACCATTGCTCCGTGGCCCGATAAATCACTGGATTATGGCAACGCCAGCAATGGGGGTAGCTATGAGTCAGTTTGTTTTGGCCCAGTAAGGCCCCGACTTCCCGTAAGGCTTCAATCACAGCCTGATTGCCCTGGGCGTAAAAGAGACCTGCAAAGCGTTCTCCAGCCTCCTCCGTAAAAACCCCCTTGTTGTTGAGCGGGGATAGGATACCCAGTTGATACTGCTGGCCCACCAGGTAGTCCTCGTGCCCATGGCCGGGTGCGGTATGAACCACGCCTGTTCCGGCATCTGCCGTAACATGGGAGCCGAGCACCGTCAAACTGGTTCTGTCATAAAGGGGATGACGGGCGTTGATTCTTTCCAGGGTGCTTCCAGCGGTTTTATAAAGAATCTCGGTGTTTTCCAGGCCGGTTTTCGTGAGGAAATCCTGAAGCAGGGCTTCGGCAAGAACCAGCGTCCCCCATTGCGGTGTTTTGACAAAGACATAGGTGAGTTCCGGGTTCAGGGCCAGACCCAGGTTGGCCGGAATGGTCCAGGGGGTTGTGGTCCAAATGACAAAGGCAGTATTGACCCAGTTTTCTTTGAGGGCCTCAGGTAGCCCTTTCGGGGGCGTTTCACCGGCCTGGAATCGAACGAAAATGCTTTCTGACGTGTGATCCTGATACTCGACTTCGGCATCCGCCAATGCGGTTTCACAGGACGGACACCAATACACCGGCTTTAATCCTTTGTAGACATAACCTTCTTCATACATCTTCCCGAAAACACGGATTTGGGTCGCTTCATAGACCCCATCAATGGTGATATAAGGATGTTCCCAATCGCCCCAGACGCCTAAGCGTTTGAAGTTTGTTTCCTGCCCTTTCAGGTTTTTCAGGGCGAATTCACGACATTGTTTTCTCAGTTCAAAGGGCGTGACGGCCGCCCGGCCGCCCTTAATGGATTTGACCACCGCGTTCTCAATAGGAAGTCCATGACCGTCATATCCAGGGACATAAGGTGAATAGTACCCTCGCTGAGCCTTATATTTATTGACGATATCTTTCAAGATTTTATTGAGGGCCGTCCCAATATGGATTTTGTCGGAACTCAGGTATGGGGGGCCATCATGAAGCAGGAAACGATGGGTTTTATCCCGTGAAGCCGTCACGGTTTCATACACATGGTTTTCCTGCCAAAAGGCTTCCAGCTCAGGTTCACGTGTGGCAGCGCCCGCTTTCATTTTAAAAGCGGTTTGGGGCAAATTTAAGGTCTCTTTATATTCGATAGAAGCTTTTTGGGTTGCAGAAGCGCCTTCTGTCATAATGTCTGTTCCGTTCCTTTTGAAGATGTCAAAGTTCTATTTTGCCATTAATCGATTGTAACCTCAATTGGCAATCGCTTTTGATTTTTGGAGGGGTGGGATGACTGTGAAATGTAAGCTAATCATACTGATGGACAGCGCCAATGGGATTTAATGGTACAATAGGGCACATAGAAGTCATACCCATCCCATGTTTGTAAGGAGTCTGTTATGGAAGATAGAGTCAGTCGCGAAGTCAAGCTAAACGCCGCAAAAGATATTGTCACCAATTATATTCGCAGCGCTGTCGTGAAAAACGGAGAAAACCAGAAGTTGGAACTTTCTGTTGATGAAGTCTGCAAGCTTTTTACTCGGGTTTACGAAACCATTGATGAAGCGGTCCCCAATGTTCCTCGCAAAGTAGGTCTTGGTGTTTAAGATCTCGCAAATTCATTTTATATAGCACGGAACGCTCTTTCTTACCCGGAAAGGGCGTTTTGCATTCAGGGGATTGCTGCCGTCATTTACTTAAAATATTCGGTATGTTAAGTAGAGCAGCTCGGAGAAATGCCAACGACTTTTGGATGAGGAGTGGGTATGATAAGATTGGCTCAAATTGAACTGGAAGGAGAATATGATGGCAGAGAAGCGGCAGATTAAGTTTGGAACAGACGGCTGGCGAGCGGTTATTGCCGAGCAATTTACCTTTGATAATGTTGAGATTGTCACTCGGGCGATTGCCAAGTATATTATCGAACGGTTTGGCACTCAAAAACCTGTTGTGGTGGGCTATGACTTACGCTTTTTAGCCAAAGACTTCGCCAAACATGCCGCTGATATTTTAACAGAATACGGTCTGAACATTGAATTTGCCGATACCTGGCACCCGACGCCTGTCATTGCTTATGTCGCCAAGGAACACCATACGGCTGGGGCCATGATGTTTACTGCAAGCCACAATCCGCCAGAGTATCTGGGGATTAAGTTTATTCCTGAGTATGCCGGTCCTGCCATGCCGGATATCACCGATAAGATCATCGCCAATGTCCGTTACTTTGAAGCCAACCCCGATGCCGTCAGGCCACCGGAGAACCAACCGGCAAAAGGCGCCATCCAAATGATTCATCCCCGGGACGAGTACGTGAATTTCCTCAAGACCCTGGTGAATTTTGATACCATCCGTCAGGCCAAAGGCTTAAGAGTTCTCTATGATCCGATGTACGGGGCTGGTCAAGACTATGTGGACACCCTGTTAAGGGAATGTGGCATTGATGTGACCACGATCCATAGCGGACATGATGCTTTATTTGGCGGCACGATGCCGGAGCCCAAGGAAGAATATCTCACTGAGCTGATTCAGCGGGTCAAAACCGAGCACTTTGATCTGGGCTTGTCCTCTGATGGGGATGCTGATCGCTTCGGGGTGGTGGATGAAACCGGCCGCTTTTTAACCGCCAATGAAGTCGTGCCCATGGTCTTTCGCCATCTGTACAAGAATAAGGGATTTCGTGGGGCTGTCGTTCGTAGCCTGGCCACGTCTAAACTCCTGGATTGTCTGGCCGAAGGCTACGGCGATGTTCAGGTGATCGAGACCCCAGTCGGCTTTAAGTGGATTGGCAAGGCCATGCGGGATCAGGATGTCATTATCGGCGGAGAAGAATCCGGTGGTTTTAGTATCCTCGGGCATATTCCTGAAAAAGACGGTGTTTTAGCCGACTTGCTCATTGTTGAGATGATGGCCCAAGAAGGCAAACCTTTAAGCCAGATTTATGCCGACACCCTTAAAGAAGCTGGCCGGAATTTCTACAATTATGCTGAAAACTTTCACCTGAAAGAATCCCAGAAAGAAGCGGCTGTACAGCATTTTAAAGCCTTAAAGGCAGGCGATTCCCTCAACGGTCTGACCATTGAATCGGTAGATCATCGAGACGGCGTTAAATTGAATTTAGGCCATTTTGAGTGGGTTGTTATTCGCCCCAGCGGAACCGAGCCTGTCCTCAGGGTTTACATGGAAACCACGGATCCCGGAAAATTGGATAAAATAAAGCAAGGGCTGGAATCGGCATTGTCGCCTCAACCTGCCCTACGGTAACACATCGATAGCGGAGGTCCGGGCGTCTGTTTTACAAGCGCCGTAAGAGTTCAGAGATCCTGGTTGAAGGGACAACATTTTGGCTGCGTCATTGGGGATGTTTGACCAAACCCTTGGCGCTACCTATTCTGCTTCAACTGGTGGGCGTTTTGTTGTGGATTGGACTGACCTATGGGGTTGTTCAAGGGCTGATCACATTCTTTCCTCAAGCCAATGTCTGGATTCTCTGGGCGATCTTCGGGCTGGCCAATATTCCGGGCTTGTATCTTTTTACCAGTCAATTTTGGGAATACATGCTTTGGATTGCCGCCTTGAATCTGCTGATTCGTGATTTGCTCGAGCATGGTCGCCCCCTTGAGCTTAAAAGCTATCGTCTCAGAGTCTCAAGCCGTTCGGTGGATTATTCCATCCTCTTAACCTTACTGCTTGCGGTACTGTTTATCCCATTCACCTTACCGCTGATCCCACTCGCCATGGGAATCAATCACCAGGAATGGCTGGGTTGGGTGGTTTTGTCGGGTTTCTTACTGTTGGGGTTGGGGACACTCATGGCCGGTGTTTTGATGGTTCTCTTTGCGCTGGTCTTTCAAGTGTTTGCCTATTTACCCGGTTCAGCGGGGGCCTGTTTGGTGAAAAGTGCTGCCCTTGCAAAGCAAAATTGCTTTAAAGTGGGGCTCATTGGTGTGGTATCCTTACTCGCGACTCAACTGATTTTGCCCTCTATTGGCGTTTCTCTGATGGATGTGTTGCATGGGACGGCTGCTTGTACGCTGGGGATTCAGGCAGTGCTTCAGGTTTTGATGAAGGATTCCATGGAGAACTTTTCAAGAAGCCAGGCGCAGTTTTTACCGATTTATCAATCTCTGCATATGACCCCGCTTTCACTTAAAGACATTGCCGAGGGCCTAAGCCAAGCCCTGATTTATACCCTGTTTTCAGCGTTGCTGTTGCCCTTGGGAAGCGTTTGGTTTGCCCTACTCTATGCCGATTTGAAGCTGGCCTCTGAATCCGTTGTGGTGGAATCCGGCCAGCCTTCTATGGATTCAGCAGTTTAGGGCAGGTATTAAAAGCCTAAGCCTTTAATTAAGCGATGTAAAAAACATTCAGTGTTTTGGCAATTCATGATCCTCAGTCAACTTTAATAATTTTATGTAATGCAACTATTTAAAGGACTTGAAATATTTATGCAAGGCCTATTGAAGGGAATGATATGTCTCCCAATCTCATAGGGCAGCGCTTGCCACTACGATTTGGTCATGCAACGCCTGCTTCCCCCGCGACGCCACCACCCCCAAAACCTGCTGAGATCCTCAGGAATTTACCGAATGATGCCTTTCATCAAACGGCGTTGCGTCGTTCTAAAGCAACCCATTTTTTCTGGACGCCCTCTTCTGCTAAGCCCCTGAGTCTTAGACTTAAAAAGGTACTCAGAAAGGTTCTTTCTAAGGTAGTTGTTTACAATTCCAGCGATGAACACGTCAATACGCTCATGGGTATTAGACAAGCGGTCAGGTATCAATTACTGAGAGAAAGGCAGAATGTTGTCTTACTCAATGTGGATACCCACAGTGATTTGTATAACTATGATGGCGAACATGTTTCGGGCGGCCCGACTTCTGCGGCTTGGATGAACCCTGCCATCCTGGAGAATCCTAAAATCAGTGAAGTCATTTGGGTTCGACCGCCGGAAATGGATAGTGCCGTCAAAGGGTATCATTTCGTTCTAAATAAGCCAACGAAAGATTTGGGGCCAGATAAAACCATTTATGTCGATCATCAGGCTCAAATTCTCTATTTTTCCCCACCCGCCGATTTGCTCACCCATCCGGCAAAATACAAACCAGTCACGGTTCGGACCATTACAGCAGATCAGCTCCCTGATCTTCAAGGTCGTGATGTGATTATGAGCTTGGACATGGATTATTTTTCAAACACCGGCTATGACACTCATCAAAAAATTCAGGTTCCTTATCGCGGACAAGAGCAAGTTTGCGACCTGTTTGAGACGCTGGCTCGAAAGCATATTCGGCCATTTCTGTTGAGTGTCGCTCTGTCTCCCAAATACAGCTGTCATTATTCCGAGCAAGGGTGGGATCCCAGCAACGACCCGACCTATCTGGATCTCAACCGGATTGGCAGCGCCCTTCGGGATTATGCTTGCCACGGCTCGCCATCCAAGTGATTTTCCTGAGAATTGCATTATCCTTGCCTGAATGATTAGTATCACGATTGGTCAGGTGTTTCTCCAGTAAAAATGTGACTGTACGGGGTTGGGAAATGATTCTGTATTGTGTCCCATGAGGGGCGACTGAGAAGATTTCTTGAAATTGACATATTGATGACAAATTTCTTTGTTATCTTGCTTATGTCATCTCGATGAAGGATAAATGGAATTCATGCTCTCCCCTGGAATCAGCAGTTCTCTGATGGGCAGTCTCAACCGGACCCTGGTGGGCACTGGACTCAAAAGCATCGGCACAATTGCCAGAGTCAATGATTATCCCAAGGAGTTTTCTACCCTTAGAAACCAGGCCTTGAAAAGAGAATTAACTGTGATGGGCATGATTTTTATGACGTCGATGACTTTGGAAGGCGTTTTTGCCTTGATTAAGCCCGCGTTAAGCGAAGCCTTCAAAAAGAGTGCATGGTTTCAGGTGCTGCAGTTTGTTCCCCAGGTTGCAGCTTATATATTTTCAGAGTGGAGCAGCCGAAAAATCATACCCTTTAACCAGTCTTTTGAAGCGGTATTAAAAGCATCACAAAATACTACAGGTAAGGTAAACCCCTTCAAGCCAGCCAACCTTGTAACCATCCCTTTAAACAGCCCTAGCTTTGCCGCTTTTAATCCCAACTATGGCGCCGAGCGTTTTTACTAAACGTCCCGGGGTGTTATATTGACTAGTGTGATGCAGGCAGTTTTCCAAGGAGAGCTGTGTTAGAATCCTAGCGTGATGATAGGGCGTATCAGGTGTATGCTCGGTATAGGGATAGGCATCTGTCTCACGAATCTCATTTCTTTTGGATGTTGAAAGGATTTGATTATGCAAGCCAAAACTTCCTTTAAACTGGATGCGAAAGTGTCATTCGGGCTGATTGCCCTGTTAATTTGCTGTATTCCGGCCGTGGTGTTTTTGCTGTTCCGGGATAAATCCGATAGCTTGGGATCCTATTCAAAACCCATTATTTCGACTTCCTGGCCTGTTGAAAAAGCCGGATTGGACTATAACGCCAGCCTATCGCCTGAAAATACACCCCTAAAGCGTGGAAAGCAGGTGTTTCACTTAACTTTGAAGCCCTTTCAGGACAAATCGCTAAAAGACCTGCCCATTGTTAAAATCACCATGCCCATGGGGAGTAACACCATGGAGGCGCCAGTCCAAGTGAAGAAGGACAAGGCCCCATACGAGTACCAGGTTGAAACCGAATTCTCCATGGCAGGCCCATGGGAAGCCGATGTTCAGCCAACAGCCTCGGCCAATCCCATTTCGCTGAATTTTAATGTCGACTTGTAAGCCCTGTTGATTAACCAGTTTCTGGCCATGAAAAAAGCCCACCCGCCTGAAAAGTAATTCAAACGAGTGGGCAATATAGGGCTATTCGGTCTTATTTTTGACCGGATCCCTGGCCGCAGCAGCCAGAAGAACCACTACAACAGCAATGGCTGCAACAGCCGGACTTCACAGGACAGCCTGTGTCCGGTTGATCCGCCGCAAAGGCTGGGCTAATCAGCAAAGCGCCCAATACCAAACTCGACAACAGAATTTTTTTCATCGTCAAAACTCCTTTTATCTTATTGAACAATGTCAGACTCAATGGTTTCAAAGTCCGTTTAGTTCAATAAAACCGCCAGCTCAAGATGACGACGGGAGTT
>JANWKX010000139.1 GCA_025451145.1 Vampirovibrionales bacterium | reverse complement strand
TTCTAAACGTCAACCCAATTCAGGGCGTAGTTGTTGCGCATCTCCCAAGTAAACCGGAACAACTGGCTGATCAGGCGTCATGGCCTGCCATTGAATCAAAACTCGAATACAGCGAGGAAGCATCCCCTTCACCACAGGCTCCTGAGCGCATAGCAACGGGACCGTATCCCAATCCTGGCAAGCCAAGCGGGCTGCTTTTGCGGGATTCAGAGCGGTTAAATCCGGTGTCATGGTAAATATGACCGTGACAATCTCATGGACACGGATCTGGTTCCGGTCGATAAGGGCCTCAAGAAGCTCCGCAACAGAGGATTGAATCGCCTGCTCAGTATCTTCACTGACGGATACAGCGCCTCGAACAGCCACAAGTGTCAACTCAGAACCCTTCCCTTAGCAGCATAATTAATTGTAGTATATCGGAAGAAGGCCCATTGAAAAACCGGGAGTCCACCCAAAGGCGTTTTTGAATCAAAGACGGGTACGGCCTACAGCACCATCATTCACCCAGCGAACGGTGTTGCCCAGGACCGGAAGGGAGCCCACAATCATCATTTGTTTGAGCTGACACCCAAAAATCCATAGGCACACGATGGCTTTTGTAGTACAAATAATCATAATCCAGGCTTTCGGTAGACCACTTTATGGATAGCTCAGCACAAAAACCTCAATCATAGGAGAAGAGACGAATATGGTAGATATTTTAGTTGCTGATGATGATGCGGAAATCGTTGATTTACTTCGTCTCGATTTGGAATTGATGGGCTTTTCCATTGATTTTGTAAGCGATGGCCTAGCCGCCTCTAAAAAAGCCGAATCCAAACGCTATGATCTGGTCATTTTAGATGTCATGATGCCTAAAATGGACGGTTTTGAAGTCTGCAAAAAGCTGCGGGCCAGCCGGCTCTCTGCCAACACGCCCATTATTCTACTCACCGCGAAAGGCACTATCGAGGACAAGATTCGAGGCTTTAACGCCGGGGCGGATGATTATCTGGTCAAGCCCTTCGAGTTTCAGGAACTGATGGTCAGAATGCGCGCGCTATTCAGACGCACAGGGACCCTCAATGTTCAGCATGCACAACGAAAAAATGAACTGTTGGCGGCAGGCGAAATCCAGCTACTTCCAACCTCTCTGGAATGTCGAATCAAAGGCCGAACCGTCAAACTGACACCAACCGAATTTGAGATCCTCTATTGCCTGATGCAACATGTGGGTGAAGCGGTCGCCTTGGGGACCATTTTGCAAGAAGTCTGGGGCTATGAGGCCGACGAAGACGTGCGAATGCTCCGGGTTCATATCGGCGGACTTCGTCAAAAAATTGAAGGAGACCATAAAAATCCGAAATATCTGCAAACAGTCACCAATGTCGGGTATCGATTGAATGTCACCCCTGATTCCATTGAGCAAGAAGTTGCAGGGGCCGGATCCATCCCCTCATAGCAAAGGGATTTGATCGCATGGGCAACCGATTGAAACATACCTTGAAAGGTCGAACCAACCAATCGGCCTTATGGCGCTGGATTGTTCGCCCTGTCCCTAAGCTTCGGCTCTCTCATCAATTGCTCGGGTTTTTCGTCATTGTTGTTCTCTTTCCCTTGTTGCTCCTGAGTTTGTCCATCTACAGCATTAACCAAAGGGCTGTCCGTAAGCAGGTGGCGCACTTTACCGAGCATACCGCCCAGGCGACCTACCAGGAACTTAAATTGGAAATGGCCTGGCAAGAAGAACAGGCCAGAATGTCCAGCGAGTATTGGTTGGCAATTCCCAAAATCCCTTCTCGCAAGGTCCAAACGCAACTCATTTCCCAATTCTTTAACCACTACCCTGATTATGAAGCTGTCGCCCTGTATAACGCCAAAGGGGATCGGTTGGATTTTTATCCTTCCAGCCATTTTTTATTCAAGCAGTTCCGTCATTTCCCTGACCACCTGGAAGCCATTCCAGACCAAGCCACCTTTGAAATCAACTACCACACCGGAAAAAACGAAGCCCATAGCCTGGTTCACTCGTTACAGATTACCTTGCCATCACCCAAGTGGGAGAACAGCCAGGTGGCTGCGATTCGATTTCAAAAACGCTTTCCCTTCCTGGATCAGCTCATCGAAGAACGCTTTAAAACCTTTGAACACGGTTTTGTCATTGTCGATGAACACGGCATCATCATAGCTGGCCCCCCAGACCTAGTTTCAAAGACCCTTCCTGAAAGAGATCTACAGCGTTACAAAGCGCTTCCGGAAGGCATTGTTAAGGGATTTAGCGCACAAACCTCCTTTTATCATATCCCGTCTGCCCAAAGCGATGATCAAGACGAATCCCCTTTAGAGAAGGTCTTTATCAAAGTGCCCCATCTCCATTGGGGATTGATTATCGAGTCACCTTACCGGATTCAGCTTCGGTATATTATGAAAGCCCGTACCCAGTCTGTGGCTTTGGTGTTCCTGTGTATCTTGATTATCGTCATTCTGGGCCTGGTTTATTCCCAAGGCATCAACCGAAACTTCCGCCAGTTGATCAAGGGGATTAAGGCCCTTGCTGAAGGCCGATATTCCCGTAAGATTCGATTGATTACCAAATCCTTCACACCTTATGAAATTGTCTATTTAACCGCCGAATTTAACCGAATGGCCACCAAAATCTCATCGGCATGGGCCAGTATTCAAAAGCTCAACGAAGAGTTAGTCTATAAAAACCAACAGGATTTGTTTATTTCTAAGGCTACCCAACGGTTACACAGTAGCCTGGAACTGGAAGAAGTCTGCCAGCAAGCCACTCAAATTTTAACGGAGCGCCCGGAAGTCCTGGCAACGTTGTTATACCTCCAAAATGATATGGGCAAATATGAACTCATGGCCTATGCCGCCCAGGAATTGCTTTGCCAACTCAACCCTGAAGCGTTGAATCCGTTAGAGGAGTCAGCGTTAAACACCTTGCTGGAAAATCCGCCATTAGGCTTTCTTCTGGATACCAATCTCAGTTTTATTCCGCCAAAAACCCAGGCTTGGGTTTACCCGGTTTCCTATCAGGCCAATACATTGGGAGCAATCCTGTTGATAAAACCAACCCCCGATCAGGCTGAGCCCAGCAGTGGTTTACAGGACGGGATGCTGACCCGCCTGATTATCAGTCAGATTGGTGTCGCCATTCATCAGGCAAAACAATGGAAACAGCTCCAAATTGCCAACATTCAGCTTTCCCAACTGGATGAATTGAAATCCAACCTGATTGACACTGTCAGCCATGAGCTACGGACCCCGCTCACCAACATTAAAGGTTATACATCAAGACTCATTCGCTATGAAGAGGCCTTGGATTCAGAGACCAAGCTCAAAAGCCTGAAAGTCATCAAACAACAAGCCGATCGTCTTGGCCGCCTGGTTGAAGATTTGTTGGTCATCCCTGACTTGGAGAGAAAAGGCGGCATTCGGGTTTTTCCGGATCGGGTGAACCTTAATGAATTGGTGAATCGATGCGTCCTGTTTGTCGAGGAAAAAGCCAACCGCGACATTCAAGTCTCTTCAATTCCAGAAGAGCTGGATATCCTGGTGGATCCCGATCGGATGGAACAAGTGATCCTCAATCTCCTGGATAACGCCATAAAATACTCCTATGAAAACTCGGTGATTGAAGTGAGTGTCTTTGAAAAGGGTCAGCAGTTTGTCCAGATTCAGGTCTATAACCCCTGTGATCCCATTCCCAGTGAAGAACTGGCAACCCTTTTTGCAAAATTCAAACGTCTTGATGAACGTCTCACCCGAACCACCCGTGGAACCGGCCTGGGCTTGTTTATTACCAAAGGCCTGATTGAGGCCATGGGCGGCAGCATCTGGTTGGAAGGCCACGATGGCTTCCGGGTTTACCTGGAGGTTCCCGTGTTTGAGTCCAACGAAAAACCATGGTCAAATAATACTGAAGTCTCTCATACCATTTAGGGAAAAAAGGAGTCCGATAGATGGAAATTAAAAATAGCCACGGAGAGGTGATTGAGACCCTTGAGGCAGAATCCTTGGAGGGTGCTGATTTCTACCGGAAAAGCTTAGAAGGCGCTAATTTTGAAGAAGCCGACTTAACCCGGTCCCGGTTTTATGCCGCCAACTTAAAGGGCGCTAATTTTACCCGAGCCACCCTTCGACGGGCGGATCTCCAGGTGGCCAACCTGGAAAACGCCAACTTAAAATGGGTTGACCTTACTTACGCTAATTTGTTGGGGACCAATCTGGCGGGCGCCGATTTAACCGAGGCCAACTTGAAATGGGCCGTGTTAAAAGGCACGAAATACAGCAAAACAACCAAGTTTCCCAAGGATTTTAACCCCAACAAATATGAAATGCGGTTGATTTCAGAAACTAACAGCGCTCCTTAGTCCTTAAACTGATAGCTTTATTCACACAGAGGACGAGAGAAAAACCGCTACCATGCCACCGTGAAAATGATGGCATGCAGCTTTAGGTGGCTATCTGAATAAAAATAAATATTAAAAAACAAAGAGTTTGGGCAATAAACATTCTTGTCAGTTGTTAATTGCAGTACATTACATAATGCTTCAGTTAACCTAATTATTGACAGGTTGGATAAGGAATCGTATTGTGACACGAATCACAAATTTTCACAGACCCTCATCTTACGTTGGTCACTTAGCTGCTCATCATCCATCAACCAAAGCCCCTGTTTTTTCAGGGAATTCACATCTTTCGCCAGTCATTGAGGAACGAAAAAACCTTGCTCAAAGAATTTTAAGCGATCAAAAGCGTTTCCCACAAGATCAACAGGTTTTCTTGGGAACGAGTTACCTTATCGTAAAACCAGGTAGAACAATAAAGCTTTCTGTGCCTATCCCTGAGACGGATCAATTTCAAAGCTTTGCAGATAAGATCCGTAATGAGCTGGCCGATAGAGCAGCAAAAGATGGTGGATATCCAGAGAGGATTCGCAATGGTGTTATTCCTGTTTCACATACTTTAGTTGCAACATTTGATGCCAAAACAGGGCAAATAGAAGAAGTTAACCCTGAGAATACAATAGAGACCTCTTTGGGGCCTCTTATTATCCGTGACCAGCCAATTCCCGCTGATGGACCTCTCAGAACTTCTTTAGAAGGTTTGATCAATGATGGTCTAAAACAGTTCTTGGCCCCTAACGCAGACTTGTTTTAGCTGCCAAATCATTTTGCGCAATGCCTTATGCTCTGGTTAATGAGCGCATAATACGTCAATATATTTATTGTTGTTATGAGCCTTACCGCTCAAGAGATAGGGCTGATTTGGGTTTTATCGGCATGGCAGGGCAACGCTTGTAATGCCGCCAGCCACTGAATGACCGGCATTTGGGTTTCAACATCATGAATACGAACATAACTTACCCCAGCTTGAATGGCAGTGGCCAAAGAGGCTGCCGTTAAGGCTTCTCGTTGCTCTGGAGGAATCAGATCCGATTTGCCCAGGGTCAAAAAGGATTTCCGGGAAGTTCCCACCAAGACCGGAAATCCGATAGAGACAATTTCACTTAAGCGCCGCATCAGTTCCAGGTTATGGGCGAGATTTTTGCCAAACCCAAAGCCGGGATCCAAGATAATTTGCTCCGGCTGAACGCCAGCTTCAATGGCTTTGGCCACCTGCAGATAGAAAAATCGAGCGATTTCACCGATGACGTCTTCGTAATGAGGGGATTCTTGCATGGTCTCTGGGGTTCCGTGGCTGTGCATCAGAACCACAGGACACCCAGCTTGAGCCACCACCAGTATCATCTCTGGATCAAAGGTCAGCCCGGAAACATCATTGATCATGGTGGCGCCGGCATCCAAGGCCGCCTTGGCCACCATTGATTTTCGGGTATCAATACTGATCTTGGCTTCTGGGAAAGCGCTATGAATGGCTTCGATGGCAGGAATGACCCGATTGAGTTCTTCTTCAATGGGAACCGCCTGAGCACCGGGCCGGGTGGATTCTCCGCCAATATCCAGAATATGGGCGCCGGCCTCCAAGGCTCGCTCAGCGGCTCTAAGGATCTCTTGGGTTGAGTTCAGTTGTCCCCCATCGGAAAAGGAATCCGGGGTCACGTTTAAAATGGCCATCACCTGAAGTTTGTTTTGGTGGAGATGCCTTTGGCGCTGCAGCATCCGAGAAATACTTTCTGCTAATAGCTTCAGACTAAAGGGTTGTGGCCTGAGCTTTTGAATGAGACGCTCTAATTGGGCCCTGGTGGCTGTAATCAGTACGGCTTCCCGATGAATGGAGCAGTTAATCGCCCCGTGATGTACCCCCGCCTCTGCCCCAATGGACAGGCAGGTTTGCTTCAGGATATTAGCGCCAGGGGCCGATAAATCCGAGGCTTTAATGATCAAATGGTGGAATTTCTTCTCAGCCACATTGCGGTAGTTTTCATCAAAGGCAATCCGCTCTAATTCTTGTTGTGTCTCACCCGGAAGAATCTGCCGAACCTGAAACCGGGTATCATGTTTGGGCTCAAACAACATCGGCGGATCTCCCCCCGGCTGGTGCTTCAGCCATGAACGGCCATCATTAACGCTAAGGTTTTACGGGCTTTGGCCGCAATGTCTTCCGGGATGTCGATTTCTTCCGTCGGCTCCAAATCCCGTAGGGTATTACGAATATTCTCCAAGCGTGTCAGTTTCATGTTGGGGCAGACGGCACAGGCCCGGGTCGGGGTTAAAAACAGCTTATCCGGGCAATCCTGGGAGAGCCGTTGCCGTACACCATCTTCCGTACAGACAATAAAGACCTTGTTTTGACTTTGAATGGCAGTCTCTCTGATTTTGGTGGTGCTCCCAATAAAATCCGCCATGTCTTTAATGGGGTCATCGCATTCCGGATGGGCCAACACCATGGCCTCGGGATAATCCTTTTTCAACGCAATGACATCTTCAGGCAACATCCGAAGATGGGTTGGGCAAAACCCGTTCCACCAAATCACTTCCACTTCCGGCACCTGGGATTGGATATATTTGGCCAAATGCTGATCCGGCACACACAGAATCCGAGGCACATTTAAAGCCCGAACCACATTGACGGCATTGGCGCTGGTGCAGCAGACATCACTTTCGGCCTTGACTTCAGCTGTGGTGTTGACATAAGCCACGACAGGGACCCCAGGATATTGGGCCTTGAAGTCAATTAAATCCTCCCGAGTGATCATATCGGCCATAGGGCAACCGGCGTTCCGATTTCCCAGGAAGACCTTCTTTTGGGGCGAAAGCAGCTTTGCCGTTTCCGCCATAAAGTGCACCCCACAAAACACAATGACATCGGCATCAGTTTTGGCCGCAACCTGACTTAATCCCAGAGAATCCCCTACATGATCGGCGATGTTCTGGACTTCAAGGCGCTCATATAAATGGGCCAAAATGACGGCATTGCGTTCCCGCTTGAGAACTGAAATCTCTTCATAAAGCTGTTGAAGCCGTTGCTGACGGTTTAATTTACCTTCGATATCCGTTAATGGTGGATTTAATGTCTGAAGCGCCATGGAATTACACCCTGCCAAATATCCTTCCGAAAAAAGTAGACTCATCATAATGTAAAAGCATTCACTTTCCAACGGGCCATGTCAGCCTCTGAGGGAAGGCCATTGAACGATTCATATCCCCGAGATTTCCCCAAGAAGTCTTATCCTGAAGCCCCCTTGAATCGTTTTCATTGCCCATTTATGCTATAACAAATCGCACCGACAGCATCCTGAAAAAACAATGAAAAAGCCTGCTTTCAAATATCTAATTCTCACCGCCATCCTGGTTTTTACTGCTCTAGCCTTCGTCTGGCCCGCCAAAGCCGACTTTACCGTCCCGGCCAACGCCGGGTATGTAACCGATGATGCCCATGTGATTTCGGCTGAAGACAAAGCCCGGATGACCAACATTGCGCAAGAGCTGGATGAAAAAACCCATGCCCAAATCGCCGTGTTAACCGTCAACACGTTAAACGGCACACCCATTGAAGACGCTTCTCTGAAGACTGCCAGAACCTGGGGCGTTGGCAGTAAAGCCGCCGGCAATACCGGACTCTTGATCATAGCGGCCATTCAGGATCGCAAGCTTCGGACCGAAGTGGGTTATGGTCTGGAAGGGGTGATTACAGACGGAACCTCAGGTCAGGTACAAGACCAGGTGATCCTACCAGCGTTTCGACAGGGGCAATACGGATTAGGCCTGCTAAAAGGCGTAGCAACCTATGCCAATCTCATTGCCAAGGACAAAGGCGTTACCTTGCAAAGCCTGCAAGCTGGCTATCAACCGCTCCAGAATGAGACTAATGCTACCAATCAATCGGAGAATACCTCTCTGGGAGATGCCTTGATCTTCCTGCTCTTTATCATTATTGTGATCATCCTGATATTCCAGCGATTTTTTGGCGGTTGGGGCGGATTCTATGGCGGTGGATTCGGCGGCTTTGGCGGTGGCGGATTCGGTGGCGGAGATGGCGGATTTGGTGGTTTTGGCGGGGGTGACTTTGGTGGCGGAGGATCTTCCCGTGATTGGTAACCAGGGACAAGGAGACAGCAATCATGCAAAAGCACGTTGAGCAAAAATTAGGCCAATTGGTTGAAGAACTTCAGCATGTCTATGACGATAAACTGGTTTCAGTTTGCCTCTACGGCTCGGCTCTGTTTGAAACCGAGATGCCCAAATTAAAATCCCCTCATCAAAATATCAATGTCCTGGTCATCCTGTCGGATATTTCCCCCAAGGATTTGGAAAAGGCGTCTTCCATCAGCAAATGGTGGCTCAAGGTCGCTAATGCCATGCCGACTTTTCTGTCTGAAGTGGAATGGCATCGCTCCGATGATGTTTTTGCGCTGGAATACGCCGATATTCGAGACAATCATCACCTGGCCTACGGCAAAGACCTGTTTTCTCACATTGAGGTTAACTGCGAGGCCCTTCGCCTGGTCCTGGAATTGGAACTGAACCGAAAATTGATGTTTTTACGCCAGCAGATGCTCGGGTTCTCTGATAAACCCTTACAGCTATTAAATCGGCTTCAAGGCAGCACCAATAGCTTTATTTCACTTTTTCGAGGTATCCTTCGGCTCAAATACCCCCCTGGCGATATCCCTCAGAAAGCGCCCATAGTGCTTGAGCGTCTGAAAGAGTTGATTCCGGATTTTGATGCCGCCCCATTTGAAAAGGTGCTTCAATCCAAGGTAGTGGGCACCACGCTCTCCCGTTCTGAGGTATTGCCCTTGTATCAGCAGTTTATTTGTCAAATCATGTTGGTTGTGGCCTATGTCGATGGGTGCCTGGCCACATCCTCCCAAGAAAAGCAAGGAGCTTCCGTATGACCGCTTTCAAAAAAACAGCCCTTCTGTTATGCAGTATTGTACTGTTAACGTCGCTGTTCTCCGGTTGTGGCTATAACGCCATCCAGGTCAAAGACGAAGAAATTAACAACAAATGGGCCCAAGTGGAAAACCTACAACAGCGTCGGGCCGATTTGATTCCCAACCTGGTGAAAGTGGTTCAATCCTACGCCCGGCATGAAAGAGCGGTATTTAAGGACATTGCCGATGCCCGGGCCAGAATGAGCGGCGCCTTGCAATCCAACGATCCCACCAAAGTGGCTGCCGCGGATGCCCAAATGAACACCGCGTTAGGCCGATTATTGGTGGTCGCTGAAAATTATCCTGATTTAAAGGCCAACGAAGAGTATATCCGATTGATGGATGAATTGGCAGGTACCGAAAACCGGATTGCCGTGGCCAGAATGGATTACAACGACTCTGTTCGGGATTACAACAGCTATATCAGGCAGTTCCCGGATAATATTACGGCCAACGTCATTCATGCCAAGCCCCATGCCTATTACAATCCACCTCAAGAAACCCAAAGAGCCCCTCAAATCAATATGGAATAATAAATTTCTATCTTCGGGCTTAAGGGATTTAAAGCAATATCTAAGGAATCTCATCGCTTAATCATTATTGTGATTAGTATTTATTTATGATATTAATTTTGAAGTCATAATGATGGAGATCGATGCGTGATCACTGCGCCCAAACTGAATATTGGCAGTCCCTCTAGGCAGCATTCTCATTCGAACGTGGTTCAATTCAATGGAATCGACAATCCGATACAAGCAACCCATTATGACCCCTCTCATTTGCGGCATGATGATCTATTCTCTCGTCGTGGAAATATCAAAGCGACTTCAGCTCTAAAAATCAACGCGGTCCGATTTGGCTCAAATGGCCATCCTTTTGCAGCCGGATCGGAGCTTTTTACGGTTATTCATGAGCTTAAAAAGGCTGCACCTGATCTCCCGCTTTTAGAAGCATTAGGCATTATGGGTGGAGGCATTTTTGGCTACCTTCATGCAGCGGAAGTGAATGCCCGATTAGAACGAATCGAAGAAGCCCTCCACAAAGTGCAGGAAGGACTTGCTGAACTCCAGGATGCCGGGATTAACCAGGGCCTATTGATGCTCCAGCAATCCCTCTCACACGCCAAAAAGGGGGATAAAAGAAGTGCCCACCGGGATTTTGGACTTGCCAAAAATGCGTTTGCCCATGCCGCCAGTGCTGGTTCAAGTCTCATGGTAAAAGCGATTGCCTATGATAATCTGGCCAACTGCCTTGAGATGGAAGGATTGGATAAAGATGCCAAAAAGGCCAGAGATAAAGCGTTTGAACTTCTAAAAAGCTATGCTAAGCAATGTCATGAGCTTTTTATTAAACACGATCCTGGTCTTATTAAAGGTATGGCAGGCTTTTTACTTGTTGTAACGGGCTGGCCTTTAATATTCATCGAAGCAAGTAGAGAGGAGAAAGGTAAACCACCTGGTCCTTACGGAAAAGCGCTGGAATATTGTGCGGATAGCCAAAAAGAGGAAGCGCTTAAAAATGCAAGAGAAGTAGCTCTAGCCTCTTTGAAAGCCTATGCAGAATTACATGGTTATAAATACGATGAGAGTGAGATAATACCGCCATCTCCTCCTAAAGGCGATAGTGACAGTGCAGATCCAGATTATTATAGTGATATCGGAGGATTTATCCTAAGTTAAATCAGATTTAGCGCCACAATAAAAGAGAAGAATCCGCTAAAGAATCTACTTTAATTCCTGAAACAGCATGGCGCTTACTGTCATTGTTCATTTAAATCCATCCTCAATCACGAATGATCGCTTCACCGGAAGGTCAGAAGGTACCAATTGATGTATCGGCCTTCCCAAGGTTTATTTGACAAGTAGCTGGCAAAAGTTCTGTTTAACTTATGCGTAGCTTGCTCCGAATCACCTAGATTTCCCTCTGGAAAATCCTGTCTTCTATGGACATGGGTGACGAAAAAATATGTCACAATACATTACACCGTCTTCAGTCAGAGAGACATGACACTGGAAAGGATCGAGCATCATGGCAAAAGAAAAAGAACCCTTTGAACTCTGGAAAAAAGCTTTTTTGGTTGGCTTGGGCGCAACAGCCGTTACCGTTGAAAAAATTCAGGAATTGGCCAATGAGCTGGTTGAACGGGGTGAAATGACTCAGAAAGACGCGAAAAGCTTTAGCGAAGACCTGAAAGAACGCGCCATGAAAGAAAAAGAACAGCTTGAAAAGAAAGTCAAAGATACGGTTGAGACTCAACTGAGCAGCGCAGTCAAAAGCTTAGGGCTGGTGACAAAAGCAGATTTTGACAAGCTGAAAAAAGAACTCGATTCCCTGAAAGCCGCAGGCAAGGCCCCTAAAAAAGCGACTTCCTCGTCTAAAAAATAGCACTTTTTAATCAGATTTCTCTGGATTCGATATCCCCAGAACCACAGCAAAGGCATAGTCGCCGTCATGGGTGACGCTGACCAGCCAGTCTTGGATGCCTAAGGCTTCAGCTTTGGCCTGAGCCTTAGCATAAAGCTGAATCTGCGGCGCTTGTCGCTCTTCGCGCTGCATTTCAATGGCAGACCAATGGGTGCCCTCTGGGTTTCCCATGGCAGAAAACCCAATGCCCAAAGCTTTTGAAACCGACTCTTTTACCGCAATCCGAGCGGCAATCCGGTTTAATTGTACTTTGGCAGATGGATGGGATAAGCAAAAGGCCTTTTCCCCTGGGGTCATAATTTTATCCAGGAAACGCTGGCCATAACGCTGGTATAACGATTTAATACGGGGAATATGGACGATATCCGTACCCAGACATCTGGGAATAGCCCCAGGTCCAAGGGTTTTGGTTGGGTTGAACAGGTGAATAGGCGGCTCCATAGAAACCCACTCCGGTTGGTGCTGTCATGGGCATTGGTTGGTTATAAGCATACGGGACGGCAGGCCGGGAATCAAGCGGGACTGACGGAACGGGTTGCGGAGTTTCAACGGCAGGCAATACGGCAGCTTTCTTTTTGTGATGTCCCAGATGATCAGCGATATATTTGGCAAGTTGATCTGAGTGCTTTTGGTTAAAATGCTCCAGGACGTAACCACTTAAGAGAATCGCGGGAATGGAAGCAATGAGCACCGGCCCAAAATCAAAGAACTTCTGTAAGAATGTGACGTTATCAATTTTGGGTAGGAAACCTTTCAGACGCCCAAAAGAAACATTGAACCATCCTGGAAGACTTTTACCAATTTCCTCACTCATGCTCACGCTCGTATCCAATTCTCCCACTTTTGGGAAGGCAAGTTTAAAGTGATGATGAGGGAGTAACGTCTCGGCAGGCTCTTTTCCAAACCAGGTCTGCCCTAATTTCTTTAATGATTCAAACAGACCAGGATATTTCACGTCATCAAGGGCAATAGATTTGCTGTAGTGGAGTCGCCGTCTCCAAAAATTATCATACATTGAGGATGATGGAATATTGATATTCGCTTTATCCAAGGGAACTCCATCTTTTAATAACCGAATTTTAAAAAACGAAGTAAGCATCCCTTGCAGAACCTTGACCAACCCGTAGCTTAGGGTAACGCCCATGGATTCTCGAAACGCCGTTCGAATAAACTCCACATTTCGATATTCTTCATCTGGGGTTCCTTTTGCGGACCGCTTAGTGTGGTAGGCGACTCCAATCCGAGATAGAACTTGGGTTAATGAGCATAACAGCAAAATATAGTATTGAAAGACTGGGATATTGCCAAAACCACGCAAAAAATCTGTCGCAATACCACTACTGGTACTCAATTTAGCGGGTATATTACTGAAAAGTGCTCTAAACCATGATATTTCCATTATGCTACCTCCAATAAGGCCAATTGGCCGTATACGGAGACATTGGCGCAGCAGGATAACCACTCATGTAAATTGCCTGTGTTTGGCCGTAAGGAGCAAAACCATACCCTGGCTGTACAGCAGTGGGCATCGCAGGCATCATATTTGGGCCGACTTGAGGAAGTTGAGGAACGGATAATGATTCAGCGGTATTTTGAGGTAGTGAAACGGGCTTTTTCTCAGAGGAAATATGAAACAGGTGAAGCAACTTGGGAACCACATGTTTAGAATAGACGTTATCATTGAGCCATTGGGTTAAAAACCCAGAGGTTAAAGCACTGGCAGTCACACCAATCGCCAGGCTGATCATGGCTGCCCCCTGCAGCTTTCCATCAAATTTCGCAAAGGCTTTTATAGCATCTCCACTTTTCTCGCCAAGTTCTTCGACAACCGAATGAATGGCGTTCGTTAGTTTACCTGGTTCATAAATTTTGGTAAAAACCAGATTATGGAGGAGTTCAGGATCTAGGTGTCCTGCTAAAGCCTTTTGAAGCTCTTGTGAACTGCACTTTCCAACACCTGGCACTCTAGTCATAGAGCCAAAGCGACTGAGTAATTTCGCTGCGGCGTCTTGAGCAAAATATAAACCCAATATTTGGCTAGCCATACCAAAAAATTCGACAAAAATGCGCTCAAAGAATGAGGAATATTTTTGTTCTTTGGTCAAGCCGGGCTTTCGTTTTGCCGTCGGGAAATTTTCCTCAACTCGAAGGAGTCCAATAATCACACGGGTGATAAAGGTCGCTTTAATCAACTGTATAATGCTTAAAGAACGAGCAGTCGCAGGCATTGATTCGCCTATTTTCGCAAATAAGCCCCTTGTTAATGCTGGAATTTCGTTGAGTAATGCCACCCGAATTCCCCGTTCAAATAATATTTTTTAACCTGAACAAATGTATACCGCGCCTAATATATAAAACCGTAAAACTAAGGCTTTTTGCTAGAGCCGACCAACTCTGGAAAGAATTTTCTTTACAATCGAATTGCCTGCCCTTT
>JANWKX010000138.1 GCA_025451145.1 Vampirovibrionales bacterium | reverse complement strand
GGTGCAGAGACATGGGTCAATGGCCCCTATCACGTCGCCCGTTTCTGCGGATTTGTTTGTCAAAAGGAGTGCTCGTGTGACATTTGGTACCTCAGCGGTTCATTCCGTCTCCCCCCAGGAGAAATTATCCCGCATGGCCGCACAACTCAATCAGCATGGTCTTGATGTCTACTATATTCCGCCTGAAGACGAGCATTTGAACGAGTATTTGCCGGATACCAAAAAACGGATAGAATGGCTGACGGGATTCACCGGTGAAAGCGCTCCCTTATTGGTCACGCCGAAAAAAATGTATCTCTATCCCGATGGCCGATTTCATCTTCAAGTGGACGCTGAAGTCGACGCACATGTGGTTGAAGCCCATAAACTTGGGGTTGAAGGGGTGGATACCTTGGAGGAAACCCTCCAGAAACTGGCAAAATCCCATTCTGCCGATCACCCCCTGACGGTTGGCTATGACCCGTTTCTTGTCTCACCCAATCGTTTAAAAGCCCTACAAGAGAAACTTGGGACGAAAACGCCTATTAAATGGGTTCCTGTTTCGGGAAATTTGGTGGATCCAACCTGGACAGGGCGTCCCACATTGCCTCAAACACCGGCCTTTCTACTGGACAAGGCCCTCACAGGCCGATCGATTGAGGAGAAGTTGCAAAGTATCCGGGGCGAGATGAGCAAAGCCCAAGCGGATATTTTACCCATCACCAAACTGGATGATGTGGCCTGGCTCTTTAATCTTCGGGGAAATGACATTCCCTATAACCCAGTGCTGGAAGCCTATGGGATCTTAACCCAGGATAAAGCTCACTTGTTTGCCGATTTAAGTAAAATCCCTTCGGATGCTCAACAAGCCCTTGGGCGTGCCGGGGTTCAGATTGAGCCCTATGGCAGTTACGAAACAGCGCTCAACCAATTACTCCAAAGTCATCCTTCCAGCGTGATGGTGGATCGAGATTCCTTAACGCTGGGAACCTTGAATCTTGTGGAAGGGAAGGCCCAACTGGTAGAGAAGCCCAACCCCATTACCCTTCAAAAAGCCATTAAAAACCAGACTGAAATTGAAAAGATGCTTCAGGCCAATTTTCGGGCCAGCCGAGCCATTATTCGGCACTTGGCCTATGTGGACGACGCCTTTTCAAAAGGCAAACGCTTTAGCGAAGCAGAGGTTCGAAGCGATCTGGAGAGTAAGTACCAAGCTGAACCCGAGTTTCACGATCTGAGCTTCCCTACGATTCCAGGAATTGGAAGCAATAGCGCCATTATTCACTATTCCAAAGCGGATCCCCACAATATTGGCCAAGCGGGAGATTTTTATCTTCTGGATTCCGGTTGTCAATATTTGGGCGGCACCACGGATACTACCCGAACAACCATATTTGGCCAAGCGACACCGGATCAAATCGAAAAATATACCGCCGTTTTAAAGGCCCATATCGATTGCGCCAATTATCGTTTTCTGGATGGCACCAACGGGATGCAAATTGATGCCGTTTGCCGTCACCCGATGGGGCAAATGGGCTTGGACTTCGCCCATGGCACCGGCCACGGGGTTGGGGCATTCCTCAATGTCCACGAAGGCCCTAACCGGATTAGCAGAGCGGGCACCGTTGTCTTTAAACCTGGCATGGTTACCTCCATTGAGCCAGGCTATTACCAGAAAGACTGGGGCGGCATCCGTCTGGAAAACTTGTATTATGTCACCGAAGACAAATCAAAGCCGCCGTTTCAAGGCAAGCCATGGTATCAATTTACGTCCTTGACCTTTGTTCCCTTTGAGAAAAAGCTCATCGATTTTTCAAAACTCACCGATGATGAGTTGGCATGGCTTCAGGATTATTACCATCAAATCTGGCAGAAACTGAGCCCGACACTCTCTCCCGAAGAAAAAGCCTGGCTGAAAGATCAAATCAGTATCCCTTAATTCCATTGAGGGCTCTTTTAATTCAGGTCAGGTCGTTTCCGGGAAGGAAAGGTTTGTTGAGAGAGAATGGCCTGATAAACGGCTCGAAAGGCCCTGAATTTTTCAAGCATCTCTGGAGACAGGTCTTCCGGATCAATGACTTGGTGCTCCTGGCTGCCTTCAGCCCTATCCCCTTGTCGGGGCCGAATTTCAATTAAAATATGGGGCATCTGGGATTGACCTTCCAATTCGGATTGGAAGTCTTCACCCTCCTGGGCATACTCCAAGGCATGGCCTGCCAGCGCATTTAAATGATCCACCTGGCTCCCAACGGTGTCCAGGCTATTACGCATACCCCCTAGGGCTTCCTGAAGCTGATGAACTTGCTGCGTCAAATTCTCATAGCCCCCTTGCTCTTTTTGATGAATTTCATTTTGAGCCATCAAAGCTTGAATGACAGCTTGGAAGCGATGCAGCATCCAGCCCATAAGCGTCAAACTCATACAAACAATTAGAATCAGAATTGAAAGTGTCATCATGATTACCGTTATCATTGCGATTGTCAGGGGGATAGTGGCTCATCTTCGCCCGTAATACGATAAGCCCACTATCACATCATACTCTGGTTTCAGAATAAGATAAATTAGCTTAAGATTTATATAATGTTTTTCCCCAAGAAGGCGAGATTCACCCCATGATTGACCCCATTCTCCCTATCTGGCAATTAGGCCCTATCGGATATTCCTGGGAAAACCGTCCCATTCCAACATACATTTCAGGCTCTCCCCAGCCTGGCCCCATAGATACCTTGATCTTTGCCGCCATTCATGGCGATGAGCCTGAATCTGAAGTGCTGGCCTCTTATTTTCTCAGGGAGGTTGCTCCGTTGTCCTTTGCCTATAAGCGGGTCGTGATCATTCCGCTGCTCAATCCCGATGGCTTTCAGCGAAAACAAAGAACCAATGCCTATGGGGTCGATTTAAATCGAAATTTCCCCACCCAGGACTGGGCTGAACTGGGTCAAAATACAATTTATTATTCTGGCCCTAGTCCTGCCAGTGAACCGGAAACTCAGTTTCTAATGACGCTTTTGAAAAACTACCCGCCTCTTAAAATTCTCTCCATTCATACGCCTTATCGGGTCATCAACTATGACGGACCGGCGCAAACCTTGGCAAACCTCATGGCCACTCAAAATGGCTATCCGGTGGTTGAGGATATCGGTTATGCCACCCCGGGTTCCTTTGGAACACATATAGGTAAAGAGCGCCATATTCCTGTCATTACCCTGGAATTACCCGAAGACAATTTTACCCAATCTGATCTGGAAGCCAACGCCAGCGCCTTGATTCAGGCGATTCTCTGGCATCCCGATTTCCCGAACGGATAGCCTGTTGAGTCCTTAAAGATAGCCAAGCCTAGTAATTGTATTAGGCGATTGGGTAGCGATACTGGAACATAGATTGCATCGCAATTTAAAGCACCAGCATTTGCATAAGGAGAGCCGATATGATCAGGCACTATTTCACGACAGCCATCCTCATGGCCGCGCTTGTTGTACCCGCCAGTCTGGGTTTTGCGCAAACCGCTCCATCCTCGGTTGATAAACAAATTGGAACCACCATGACCCGCATTCAAACGGATCAAAAAAGTGGCATCATTACCAGCAAAGAAGCTGATAAATTCATGAAACATCTGGACAAAGTTGAAAGCAGTGAAGCCAAGACACCGCCACCGAGCCAAGCCAGCCTGGAAATGAAGCTCAAAAAAATTAACATGAAGCTGGAGCAGGCAGAGACTCATCATAAAATGCGTAGCAGTAGCTAAACACCCTGGTTCCACAATTCCGCCATCAGCCTAAAACGTCCCGATAATTCAGATTATCGGGACGTTTCTGAAAAGATATAGATAAGGTCTTAACCTTCGCGCCCGGATTCACCACCAAAAGCATTGGCCACAACCATCTTCCGCTCTTCATCAGAGAGAGGCTCAAAGCTTAAGCTGATTCGACGTTCTTCAGGGTTAAACTTCACAATATAGGTCTCGATTTTGTCACCGACATTGATTTGCTTACCGGTCTGATTCTGCTGCTCGGTAATATCACGACTGGGCAATAAGGCTTCAACCCCTGGATAGACTTCAACGAAAGCCCCAAAATGCTTGATTCGGGTGACAGTGCCTTCCACCTTTTCATTGAGAGCCAGGATTTTAACCACCTCGATCCACGGATCGGGGAATTGGCTCTTAATGCTCAGGCTGACGCGTTGCTTTTCAAAGTCGATACCAATGACTTCAACCTTGACCTTCTCACCGATACTGAGAATATCCGAGGGATGCTCAACCCACCGCCAGGACATCTGGGAAAGGGGTAAGAGACCATCGACGCCACCTAAATCAATAAAGGCACCAAAATCTGTGAGGCGAACAACTTCACCTTCAACCACGTCGTTGACATGAAGGTCTGCAAAAAGCTCTTTACGCTGCTCGGCCATTTGTTCGGCCATCACTTTTCGGTGAGAGAGAATAATATTGTTTCTTTGCTGATCCAGACTTAAAATTTTGAAAGGCAAGGTCTGCCCCACCAGCTCCTCCAGAGATGACTTCACGCGAAGATGGCTCGACGGCACGAATCCACGAAGGCCCATGACATCAATCAGAAGACCGCCTTTCACCACGGAGGTGACGGTACATTCAATCACGGCATCGTTATCCACAATGGCTTGGAGTTCATTCCAGCTTTGCGCGGTAAAGACCCGTCTTCGGGATAACGTCAGTTGTCCATCTTCGTTTTCTTCACGAAGAATGTAGAAATCAAACTCACCACCAGGCTTAAGGCCTTCGGCTGGGTTCGCAATCGGACCAATTTCTTTATAAGGAAGGTAGGCAGAGGTTTTTGCACCGATATCCACCAAGGCACCGCTGTTATCTTGGGAAACAATCGTCCCTTTGACGATATCACCTTTCTTAAAGTTATAGTCATAGCGGCTCAGGAGATTTTCAAATTCCTGCATTAACGCCGTAGACTCTGTGTCTCCAGTATGGAACACCTTTTTACCCGATGGGGACATAGAAGTGGGTAACCTCCTGACCAACAAAATGAACTGGACTATACTACCTTAGTCCATCCTAAGAATATTATCAATACTCTAAACCTCAATCAACCATCTGATGGTGTATGAAGACATGTCGTAATTTCAGGAGAGCACGTTTCTCGGTTTGCCGGATGCACTCACGTGTTACGCCATATTGAGCTCCCAAGCGCTCCAATGTCCACTTCGGATCTCCTTCGGATATCCTTCCGATGCCGTACCTCTTTTGGATGATTTCTCGTTCTTTGGGTTGAAGGGCCTGATTTAAGGCCAGGTATAAGAACCGATGGCTGTCATCGGCAAAAAGTTGATCTTCAATGGCCGGTTCTTCCAAGGGAATCATCTCCGATAAGGGCTGGGTGGTCTGATCGTGCCCCGAAATTTCGGATTCCAAGCTGACAGGTTTTTGAGAAATCCGAATCAGTTGTTGCACTTTTTTGATGGAGACCTTCAAAATCTCTGCCAATTGTTTTTCCGAGGGCATATTCCCGGTCTTCTCCTTTTCCGAATCAATGGTTTTACGAAGCTTGGTGATGGCATCAATGACATGACCTGGTAAACGAATGGACCGATCATGCTCAGAGAAAGCCTGCAAAACCGATTGGCGAATCCACCAGGTGGCGTAGGTGGAAAATCGGTAGCCCAAGCGCCAATCATATTTTTCGACAGCGCGGATCAAGCCCACATTCCCCTCTTGAATCAAATCCAGCATGGAGAGCCCAGGGCGTCCGGCATATTTTTTAGCGATACTCACCACCAATCGCAAGTTAGACGTAATTAACCGTTGCTTAGCTTGTAGATCACCTGTTTCGATACGCTTTGCCAACGCGATCTCCTCTTCCTTGGAGAGAAGCGTGATTTTTCGATTGAGATACCGTAAATAATGGTCTGTCCAATCGGCCGAAAAGCCAGTTTCCGGCTTCGACGCAAAATCATGGGAATCGTCTCCTTCCTCTGCTCCAGTCAGAAACACCATTTCTTGCTCACTATCAAACGCATTAAAGTCATCAAAATGAGGGTTCATCATACGCTTCTCTCTCCTTCTCTCTTTCCACAAATGCCATAAAATGAGATTTATTCGGAAAAAAGTCCATTGCCAATGCCATCCGCCCAGCAATCCATTGCAGAAGGAAGAGCTTAAATACGGTGTTATAAGCTACTCAATGATGGTTTAACGGATTAAAATAAAGATTTTTGGGAATTGCTTAACCATAGCCAAGGAACATCACCCGAATCTCACGGATTCGTCTGAAGAAAACAACCTGTATGAGTGAATGAAGAATACTTGTATTTATAATATTACAGATGTAATTTCAAATTGCCATGGTTTGTAACATCTTTTTAACAAAATAAGGCGAAAAAGGTTTAAAGATTTTGCCAAGTGGGTAACTGACAAAAATAACTGAGGCTCGACTTCGCCATGTTCGAACACAGAAAATCAATGCTTTTTTTGAGCCACTCTCAATGAAACAGAGTCCTCAAGTGAATGGATAATCCGGGCGTTAGGCAAACTTCTAATGATTTTTCGTCCATAGCCCTTGGTCTGAACCCTCGGATCCAGAATTGCCACGATGCCTTTATCTTGTCGGGAACGGATGAGCCGACCAAAGCCCTGTTTTAACCGAATGGTCGCCTCTGGCAAGGCATAACTGTTAAACCAATCTTTTCCGAGGCGCTTTAAACGATCCACCATGGCGCTGTGAACAGGTTCATCGGGTGTTGAAAACGGGATTCTATCAATAATCACACAGCTCAAAGAGTCTCCTGGGATATCAATTCCTTCCCAAAAGGTCGCTGTGGCAAACAATACACTTCCAGGCGTCTCTTTAAACCACTCAATCAACCTGTTTTTGGGTAAATCGCCTTGCATTTTACACGGATAGGGAATTTGGGGAATGACCGCCGTACTGATCCGGTTCATGGCGGTATAGCTGGTACAGAGGATAAAGGCCCGGCCTTGGGTATATTTTAGGAGCCTGGTAATCTCATCCACAATGGCAGGCATAAACATGGGGTCGTTGGGCTCAGGAAGTGCCGGCGGCAGGTAAAGTTCACATTGATGTTCAAAGTCAAAAGGACTATCGAGCACCAGATCCTTCAACGCTTTGGTTTGTGGAATCCCAAGTTGTTCACGGAAAATCACTAAATCTCGATTGGTCGAAAGGGTCGCGCTGGTCAAAATACCGGTTTTTTGGGACCACATGGCGCTGGCCAATTGCTCTGAGATATTTAATGGCGTCGATTTAATCTCGTAATACAACCGTTCCGTATTGATTTCCGCCCAGTTGACCCGTTCCAAGTCCTGGTTCAGGAGGAAAAACTCCCAGCGTTCAATCAATCCGTCTAATTGATCCAGAAGCTTATCCTTTTGAACCAAGGCTCTGTCTCGATCCAACTCATTGCTGATTAAAGGCAGTTTCGCCACTTGCACATTGGCCAGCCAGGTTTTCAACTCGGTGAGCACAATCAGTTGTTGGCCAATCCAGTGCAAAAACTGCTCATCCGGCATGATTTTGAAGCTGGGCTTATCGTACTGAAAAAGCCATTGAAGCAATTGAGATTCAACGTGAAAAAGCGTCTGATGAAACTCCTCGGGAACCGGGTGCAGACGACGATTGATTTTGCGAAGCAGCTTGTTGGTGGCATATTTTCCGATTCGAGCCGTAAAGGCTTTTAAGGCATAGCCTCTTAATTGGTGGGCTTCATCAAAAATCACCACATCGTGAGAAGGCAAGAGGCTTTGGCCCGACATCAGGTCTTGTAGATACAGCGCGTGATTCACCACCAGGACATCGGCTTCATGAAGATCTTCTCGGGCCAAGCGATAGGGATTTTCCTTAAAGTAAACACATCGGTTTCCCAGGCAATCCTCGCTGTCACTTTGAACTTCTTCCCAAATATCCGAAGGGATTTCAAAGCCTAACGTTGCCTTATCCCCATCCCAGTTATCCTGAAAGGCCCCTTTCAGGATATTGACATACAAGCGTTCCTGGGCATTCGGCCCCAGGGTCTTTTCAAACTCCTGAAGCTTCTGGATACACAGATAATTCCGCCGCCCTTTCACCAAGCGGACCTCCAGATCGGTTCTCCCCATGGCCTTGGCGATAAAGGGAATATCCTTATCCATCAGTTGTTCTTGAAGGGCAATAGTCCCAGTCGAAATGACAATGGGCTTATGAGATGAGAGCAAGGCTGGAATAAGATAGCCAAAAGATTTTCCTGCCCCAGTACCTGCCTCGATTACCAATGTAGACTCTTTCTCCAAAGCCTCATAAATGCCACAGACCATGGCTTCCTGGATGGGCCGTGGTTCATAGCCGGGAAGCTGTTGGGCAATTTCCAGATATCGCTCGCGTATCTCAAAAGACAAGATTGAAACCGCTTTCTTAAGGCAAGGGCTTACTGCTTCATTATGACCTGCACAGAATCATTTGAATACTGAGGCACATTTTTCAACAGATAATATGCTCGCCTTGAGGGCTTTCCTCAAAAACGCAATAAATTTTTTGGATCGTTTTTAGTCCAGTACTTCTCATCAATCCAAGTCAATTTAAGTCAATTTAAGAGTCGTTCAACGTCAAAAAGGAGATGATAGAAATGGGTTATGTGAATGCTTCAAGCCTTGCCTTGCCTCGCTTTGGAGGGGCCTATCAATTTCATTTCGAGAAACAAGGTGATGATGAAACCTATCATTTTTTAATTGGCGACCCCTATGTCAGCTCAGCATTGAGAAAAGCAACCAAAGACCACCGTGTTAGACCGGGGCACTATGAATTAGTCTTCATGAATGATGGCCAAGACGTCCTGGTGTTAACGGGTGATGAGAAAAAAGCTTACCACAGCTGGGTCAATGCCAAAGTTCAGGCAAAATTGAATGATCCGAGCTTCCAACGTCAATACTCCGACCTACCGCCTGAGGATCAAAGGGCATTTGCAGAATCGGATGTAACCGATTTTATGGGTGTAGGAAGACAAGAAATCCGAAGCTTTTTAGGCCAAATCCAAATCAGACCTATCCCTGGAAATCCTTTTCAAGACAAGACATAACCCACAGAACGCTTGCTTGACTTGGTGGCTTGAAATATCAGTCCTACCTTGCTAAGATGAATCAAAATAAATGATGTTTAATCTTTAATTATTCAGAGTAAATCTTAAATATGTTAAATCGAGCCCTCGAAATCCATACGCACCATCATGTTGCCCATCATCATGGACACCATTTGATTAGCGTGGCTCCGGTTTTAACGAATTTTTAAGTCAACACTTTCAACGTCTCAAACATTTCTTCAAAGGAGCCTTATGATTTTATCAAGGCTCCTTTTTGTGATTACAGCATATTAAATAATGGAGAACCCTCAACATGTCGGATAAACTCAAAATGGTCTTGCCCAAAGGGCGCCTACAAGAGAAAGTGGCCAATCTCTTGGAGCGGATAGGAATTGAATTTTCCATCAACAACCGTTCCTATCGACCGGTCTGCTCAGACCCTGATATTGAGATCAAACTGTTGAAACCTCAAAATATCCCGTCACTCATTGCCTTAGGGCGTCATGATTGCGGCTTTACCGGGCTGGATTGGATTATCGAAGAGGAGCTGGATCAGTCCGAGAATTTAACAACCCTGCTGGATCTTGGATTTAACAAGGTCCGAATTGTCGCTGCGGTCCCAGAGGATCTGCTGGAAAACGGTGGATTGGATGGCAAGCGGCTGGTTGTGGCTTCAGAGTACCGTAAAATTGCCCAGGATTATATTCACAAGAAACAATTAAACGCCCTACTTCTTAAGACCCATGGCGCAACCGAGGCTTTGCCTCCGGAAGATGCCGATATGATCATTGATAACACCTCCACCGGCTCGACATTACGGATGAATCGTCTGGAAATTATCGATGAGATTTTGACTTCCACCACCCGATTTATTGCCAGTGGAGACGCCCTAGCCACGTCTTGGAAATGTGAAAAACTGGAGCAGATCCAAATGCTGATGCAAAGTGCCTTGAACGCCGATCAGCGGGTGCTTTTGGAAATGAACGTGGCCAAGGAGGATTTTGACCAACTGGTGGCTCAATTGCCATGTATGCGCTCCCCAACGGTTGCCCCACTCTACGGTGATACCGGGTTTGCCGTGAAAGTCTCAGTGCCCACCAAGGATGTCCCGAAGCTCATCCCCCAGCTCAGGGCCTTAGGAGCAAAGGATATTTTAGAGTATCGCTTGGAGAAAATCGTTTTATGATTGTGCCTCGTAAAGCGGTTCTGTCTCTAAGCCCTTATGCTGCCCCTGAAGAAGGCCGCTATGATAAAATTCGCCTGGATTTTAATGAGAATACCCAAAGCCTGGTTTCCGGTTTCCAGAACATGGAAATGGCCAGAATTTGTGCCTACCCTGAGTATGAAGTGTTTCTGGAAAAGCTGGCCAAGTTTTTGGATCTTCCCAAGCCGATGCTGCTTCTGACCAATGGCAGTGATGAGGCCTTATCCCTCATTGCCATGACCTTTATCGAGCCCAACGTGGATCGGGGCATTATCTCCTCACCGACCTTCAGCATGATTCCCCATTATCTGACCCTGGCGCAAGCCAACATCCAAACGGTTCCAGTGACAGAAACCTTGGCCTTTGATATCCACGCCTTGCAATCTGCCCTGGAAAACCAAGCCAAGTTGATTATTTTGGCTTCTCCTGATAACCCCACAGGGGCAACCCTGCCGCCTGAGCAGATCTTGGCCTGGTGCCAAGCCTTCCCGGAAACCCTTTTTGTCATTGATGAAGCCTACGCCGATTTTACCGACACCTCGGTCCTGGGAGAAGTGAACCGGTTCAAAAATCTACTGGTCACCCGGACATTCTCCAAGGCATGGGGCGCTGCCGGACTTAGACTTGGCTATATTGCCGGAAATCCT
>JANWKX010000137.1 GCA_025451145.1 Vampirovibrionales bacterium | reverse complement strand
CGTTCAGGGTATTGCCCGTCTGTTGGAACTGAACATTACCGGCAGCGGATTGATATCCCGTGGGTAGGGTATAGCCAATCCCTTGAAGCAACAGAATGACTGAAGACGACAACGCCACCGAATGGGCCAGCCGAAACGGTGTTGAAAATTGGTCAAAATACTCCTCTAGTAGAGGTGGAGGAAGGTTTAAGGTCTCTAAACGTAAGATGTCGGTGAGGGCGATGTATTCCTGTTGGAGGTTAAGATTATGAGGGAGCAGGTTTCCCAGAGAGCCAAAGAGCTCAGCCAAGGATTTAAGCTCATGTTTGTAGAAGACAGTAATGGCATGCTCAAAATAGCCGATATACCGGCTATGGCAGTAGCGGTCATGAAGCAGGGCCTTGAGAAACATACCTTACCTTCAGACAAAAAAGTCGATAAATTACCCACACGAACAAGGTGGGTATCGACTGAAAGGCCATTGTTCTGAAGAAACAGGAGATGAATCGTTACAGTAAACGGTGTATTTTTATAGGTGATAAAAAATCAAATCATCGAATTGAATGAGTCTACTCAAAATTAATCATGGAAATCAGTCTCGGTGCCAAAGTAAAAGATTTACCTTAAGGCCGAATTAACCTAAAATTTAAGTCGCTCAAAGAAATGTAATTCCCTACGATGCAGTATAGGGTAATACAGGCTTATACGACTCTTATTTTTGGATTTATTGGGGGATTTTACGGTATCCCATGAAACTCTTAAAAAGCATCCTACCCTTAGGAAGCCTCATGAAGGCCTGTCATTTCAAACCGTTGCCTCTTTTTTTCCGTAACCTAATTGGTAAAACAGGGCCAACAGGCGAATAAAGTCCTTTTGATCCGGCGACAAAGATGATTCATGCTGAATACTGACACCATAATCCCGCCGGAGTTGAAAACCAGTCCGTAATCGACATGTCCCATAGTCTCCAATGACCGGTGGTCCGAAATCCTCATCATGTACTTTGACATTGGTGATTTTCTTCCCACTAAAGAGCCCGTTCACTTGAAATCCTGGGACATCTGGACCGACACGAAGATTAAAGGGCCTGTCGTTATAGGTACCCACGCAGCTCTTTCCACGGCTATCGGTATTTTGGGTAAACACCGCCAGACGATCGTCGAAAAATTCTCTAACATAATGATCCTCATCCTGGTGGTGGCCAGGAACCCCGGCAAAACGATAGCCACCTACTGGGGACCATTGAACAGACATCACGGAAGGCATCAGAAATTCCTTTCACGCGGACTCTATGACGGGCTAGAGTAAATCATAATGCCGATTTATCGGCCCCACTATTCTACAGTAGGCCAAAAAACAATCGACTAGTTTAAACCGATAGGTTAGGAGTTACCGTAGCGAGTTATGCCTATTAAACCCAAGTCGGCAATAAAACAATATCAGCCACCTGGGTAGTTCTTAACCTATGACAGCGGTAGTGGGATTAGCGATAAGGATGATTTTGAGTTAACACTAAAACAGCCTGCATTTCTTCAATTGGCAGACTGTTTTAGATTGGCAGTTTTAAGGCTTAAGAATTGATTTTAGGACCGTATTGCTCATTATCCGCGGATCTTTTGAAAGATGCAGGAGTGATCATCTCAATTAAACCTTTCAAAGAGTGCCCAGCCTGGCTTAACACTTTTGAGAGTGGATGCTCCCGATCGTAATCCGCTCTTAACTTAAAAGCAGCTTGGGTAATTTGTCCCCAAAAATCCGCCATCGTCTGCCCCTCTTGGCGGACCAAGGTTATTTTAGTATCACGGCCCTTGGCAAAGTGAGCATAATAAATATCCGCTTGATCCTGAGCAAACTCGGGTTTTGCCGGTTTCCAACCTTTGCCCATGTATACCACTCCAAGCAAGGGAATATCTTTGATTTGAGCAGCACACTGATCCATAGGGCCTCGAACTTCATCCATCTCTCCATCTGGAACAAACCCAGCAACAGATCCTGAAAATCTTTGAATTCGCATTACCTGCCTCCTCAACAACGTTAAAAAATCGGTTTTAATTTTAACGAGGCAGAGTATAACATAATTGCTCAATCTCGAATAGGGAGAATTTGCCGTTCTCTAAAGCGCTACACGCTTCCCTGATTTTTAATTTTCCTGATGTATTGTTTGATCAAGCCAGTGCGAAACAAGTTCTTCCTGATCCGTGGTCATCAGGGATGGGGCATGCCCGCAATTGGGAATTGTAATGCAAGAAGCCCTCCCACCACTGGATTGAAGCATCCGGTCCACGGTATTCGCTGTTAGAATGGGTGAATGCTCGCCTCGGAGAATTAGGACCGGAATCCGAAGGCTCTGCCACTCTGCCCAAAGCGGCAAGCTACCCCAGGTTTTCATGAAAAAATCGGTTGATAGATCCAAGTAAGGTTTGAAAAAAGGCAATGTGTATTTTGTCATGCTCAAGTATTGGCGAAATAAAGCCGTCACTTCAGGATCATAATTTAATTTATAGGTGGCTGATTCCGGATCATAACGCACTGTTGATTTAGCGATATGGTCTAATTGTGTTTCATCGAGTGCTCCAAACCCGCCAAAGCGTTTTGTAATATATTGCTTAACCGCTTCCATATCCTTGAAGGACAGTTTGTCATCGCCTGCCATCATCTCTGCCAGCTCATTCAACATATCGTCAGACATCGAGGGGCCCACATCATTCATGATCAATCGCTTAATGGGAAAACGATGGAGAGCCGCCATTTGTAAGCCTAATATCCCCCCCATGGACGTGCCGATAATCGTTAAGTCTTTTTGAGGAGCCTTTAGGTGTAAATGATCAAACAGTTTCGTAAGCTGCTCATCATAGGTTAAAAAGTTATATTTTATGACCCCATTCGTGGTAAAGCGACCACTTTGGCCTCGCCCCACGATATCCGGGCAAATAATCCGGCAATCCGGCTGATGCTGGACAAGATATCGGGCTAGGGGATCGAAGTCCAGGCTATTACGCGTGAAGCCATGGAGACAAATCATCACGTGATTTGAATTTGGATTGCCATACTCCCGCCACGCCAATTGAACCGGCTCATGACACAGGATCTGTGTCATGGTTTTAGGCGTGGGACCCAAATCCAATAAATCAACAGGATCTTGTCCCTTAAAGCAAATTTTCCTTAACCCAGCGCTGGCCATGGAATCGCAAGGTTGCATTTGGATGACTTTCGGCTGAGATGTGCTATGGTTCGTTAGTGATATCAATTTCATCATGTCCAATCTAAAACAGCTGATACCTTATTTAAACCCAACCACAGCTTGAAGTGTTTTTTGAGCGTTATATTCGTATCAAATTCTTAATGAAGCATCAGGAGGGATTGTCCAAGTTCTGGTCTGATGTCGCTGGAGTTGATGTATTGGCTGATAAATCAGCAGGCATTTCGGCAGACCCAACGGTAATGGGAATAATTCTCTTGCCCTTGAGTAATTTTTGAACTTGCCTTGAAGCTTTCCCTAGAGCTTTTCCAGAGCCTAGTAACGCATTGTATGAAGCGATTGACCAACTATCGGCAAAGAGCTTTTGAATACGTTCAATATCTTTTTTGTTCGTAATAGGTTGCTCCGAGCCGTTTCCACGTAAAGCATGATCCAACACAAGCTGTCTGAGTTCTTCCATATGCTTGGGAATACCGACTTTTAAATCTTGTAACTCAATAAGCAGCGTACTAATATTTTCAATTGGAGGTGCAAACATCATATAGGCATAATTACCAACATACGGGATTAATAATAAGCCACCAGCAAGTGCAACTACCGTAAATGCTTTCAGTTCAGATCGCAGCGCAACCCGTGATAGAATCTCCTGACGGGCCAAGGCGTTTACAAATTTATCCACCGCTTTTCGATTATTCGGATCCACGGAATCTGGTAAGGTGATTTTCTTTTGAGCAATCAATTCACGAATGGCTTCAGCAATTTGAGGTTGTGTGGCATGGAGCATAAATGGAATCGACATTGAAGTTCCAAGAGCCCCAATTGCACCCAGTACGGCACGGCTAATCGGTTCAGGGTCTACTGTCATTGCAGTTGCAACAACTGGTGATGTAACCCATCCAACAGCACTGCCTTTAACAGCAACCCCTAAATTTCGTTTTACAAGCTTTCTGCCTGGCCCACCGTCCCTTATGGCTTTAATAATCGAAGGGTCAAGACCATTGGCCTGCATATTACCTTTAGTGGCATTTAATTGCCCAAGGAAGTTATCAGCGACATCTGCAGCATCAAGGCCAGCCGCACGAAGTAAAACTGCAGCGGCAGTGCCTCCAGGAATACGTTCTGCTAACGTCTCCATTACTCCACCTAATACTGCTCCTCCGATGAGCGATCCTGCAGAAAATTCGATTTGATCGGAGTAATTATGCTGTGCCAGCTTAATACCCATGAGCTGCCTTCGTAGAGGCCAAAATCGTTGACGCAAGTCATTACGTAACGGTTGATCTTCACCAAGCGTAGGCGCTTCCAACTGGTACAGAGGCAATTCAGCTAATCCATCACCAAATCGGTTTTCCTGCCCCGTAATTAATTTTTCAAAACTTTGCCACGGCACCGTTTCCTGAACATGGACATCATGACCATCATGATCTTTTACCACTTCGTCTACCTGGTGATTTTTAATCACAACATCCGATTCAAAACGCTCCAATGCGGCTCGTGTCTCTGGCGTTTGCTGAACCAGAATAAGGGGTAATCCTTCTGCCGGGATCTGCCCTGGAGGGAGCTGGCGCATCAAGTACTGGGAGACTTTACCAAAGGTCTCGCTAGTAGTTGTTATCTGACCATTGGGAGATAACATGCCATAGCTTAACTCCAAGCCTTTTGGTAGTGGTAAGGGTTGTCCTGTTTCAATGGCGTTTAATATGCCTTGGCTATCAATTGCAACAGAATTCCCATCTTTATCCTTCATAAAATCAGGATGCTTTTCAAGGTATGCTACAACGGCATCTCGCATCGCAAGACTTTGGCCTGAGCCTGCCTGAAATGGTTGAATCGATGTGCTTAACGGATTCGATTGAATCGCCTTTGCTCGGCCCGAAAAATAAACATCTCCAAGCAGAGAGGAACTTCCGCTTGAAGCTACGGGTAGGTAAGAACCAGCATTTTGAGAGGAATAAGCTTGCATGTAAGCAGATGCACGATTGCCTGGATGATTAAAACGGGATTGAACTGCTCTCATTTTGAACCGCTCCTGATGGCGTTAAAGCATTCTGCCAAGTCTTGTGTAAGCAATAAACATCATCAAGATCTATTCGTGACAGTTTGTAACAAGATATGAATCGTCAACTGAGCTTGAGGCTTCCTAAATGAACAATCGTTACGAATGGCTCAAATTCGAATAATATTTTCAAAACGCTCAAAATCTGGTTTAATAGTTAGGTTGGGAGACAATAGAATAAGCCATTGATGCACATCACGACACGTTTTGCTGCAGGTTTTAGGCCG
>JANWKX010000136.1 GCA_025451145.1 Vampirovibrionales bacterium | reverse complement strand
TGCGGTAGACTTTGAGGGTGGAAGCAATAATGATGGCATCGCCGCCATACTTATGAAGCCCTCGGATGAGGCCGTAAATCAAATCTTCCTTGATCTTAATAATGGAATCATAGGCTTGAAAGGTTGTAGGCAGATAAACGGCCACCAGTAGCAGACCAGTTACTATCGTAATTATCCAATACAGGTAAGCAATACTTCCTAATTGATACCAAGGAGAGGTCTCCTGAAGATCCGCCTTGGTTTCGTCAAAAACATCCATCTTCCCAAAGCGATCTGAAACATAATGAATCGCCTTGCCAAGCGTATTACTAATGGGCGCGGGGAGGCCTAAAGACATCTACGAAATCCCTCCTTGCTCAAGACTGGTAATAACAAGGGTCTGTGAAGCCTTATCAATATTAAACGTAAAAAAGCGTGGTGGCCGAGGAGCAGGACCACTGACCACTTTACCGCTCAACTCCTGAGTACCGACCGCTTGTTTTTGCAATGGATCATACACGCTTAAATGACAAGGACATGCAAAAACCGGCGTTCCTTTTGGTGGACGGTAGTTAAACCCTGATGCCGCCACATTGGGATCATCCACATATCGAAAAATACATCCCATATGGGGACAAATCCGACTATAAACAACAAATTGATAATCATCCGGCCCATTCCCGGGGATGCGAAGCGCATAGCCCGGAATCCGACTTAATTGAGCTCCTTGGCGGGTAAACTCAGGGTTTTTTTGCTCATAGGTAAACTCTTGAACCACCCAAGGCTTTGGAAACTCCGATAATGAAAACGTCACATTTTTAATCCGCATTGGCGATAAGGGCTTGGAGACCAATCCTTCTGGAAAAGGTCCTGCAACAGGCTTTAAATATCGAAACAGGGGAGAGACAAACAGAACCAACGCCCCTAATAGTGGGACACTTAATACCAATTTTAGAAATGAACGTCGATTCATCTTAAAGGCTTCTCCATCTTGGAAACATGACCAGGCTCCAGTGCGCTGAGCATTTTACTACTGGGCTTTTCTGAAGCCGAAGGCTTTTGTGACTCACCTTCCGGTAAATCGTTCTCATAAGAGAAGGTGCGAACATATTTCACCAAATCGCGAATGAGAGCATCATCAAACACCACATTTTTATCCCGATCAACACGGCCCTTCCAAGAAGGCATCGCCGACGGGTACACCCCTTCGGTAATAAATTTGACCAGTTGATCATCCGTACGATTATACATCCGAGAGTAGCTATGGAAATTAGCTGGTGGGGGATCAAAGGCACCTTTGACCGGAGCCATACCCAATTCATGTGCTGAAGCATGACCTGTGTATAAAGGACCATCAGCAAAACCTTTAGCCCCATGACAAACCGCACAGTTGGAACCAAAAATCGCCGCAATGTCTTTATTCTTAATATCGGCTTCACCGGCCAAATAGCGAGCATACCAAATGGCCTGCCAACGCTCATCACGTGTCAACCCACGAAAGCTTGGATGGCCTTTATCACCACGGGTGATCATCAAAAAGGTATCAATAGGACGCTGATCTTTGACTTTATCGTAAGACAATCCGGCCCCGTGACAACTGGCGCAATTTTGCTGAAACACCACTTTCCCCTGACTCAACTGAGGCGGCTGAGACGGAAAGGAAAAATCTTCCTTAACCAACTTCGGATCGAGCACGGGCTCGCTGGTCAATAATGAAGCCTTCGTTGAAACTTTCTTTTCAGTGGCCACACAACCTGTTAGTGGAGCAAGCAGCATCAAACCGACTAAGCCAAGCTGCATAGACTTCATAAAAATAGACTGACTGAACATCTTACGCATGAATCATTCACCTAATAACCAAAAAACTTAATCCAGGAAATCGAGGCCCAAGCTATGATAATGGCAAAGAATACCCATAAAAACCACGGCACTCGTTGTTTTCCAATTTCAAATTCCGCATAGTCTGCCTGCTTGTCTTCAGGTTGCGGGTAAGGAGGTCGATTATCAACGGGATCGGTCATATCTCATCTCTCCTATTTTAATCATCTAACATGCGGAACTTGGTATCCTCGAGGTCTTCCAAATGCCCTGAGCGAGAGGCCATATACATCACCCCAATGGCCACCAGAAAAAATAAGGCACAAATGGTCAGGGCAATGATATAGCCTGGTGCAAGACCCGCAGTTGATGGAAAACAATTGGGGCACATTAACGGGATTCTCCGAGGTTACGGCTGGTACCATAAGGATTGCCACTGGTTTTCATCATGTTATCAATGGTCTTAAAGTTGGTATCCAGGGCAAAGGGATCATCTACCTGCTCAATACTGTGAATTTCAGCACCCGCAGGTTGAGAATCCTGAGGCAAGGTTTTTAAGAAAGCCACCAGATAGAGCATCTGTTCCTTGCCCAAGCTTTGGCCCCAGCGAGGCATCCGAGTTCCAGGAACCCCTTCCTTGACCCGCCAATACCACATGGCATCCGAATAATTTTTGTAAAATGGGCGGGTAAAGTTTGCGGGCTTTTTCTCCATCGTCAAACTGATAGGACCATTACCCAAGCCGCGTATACCATGGCAAGCCGCACAGTTTTGCATAAAAATGCCTCGCCCGGCATTGGCCGCAGCACTGGAATTCACATTCACGTGAGACTTAATCGCATCATACTCATCACGCATTTCCTGGGGAGGTGCAACCCATCCGGGAAGCTTCCGACCGGCACCCAAGGTTTGAAGATAAGCCACCAACTCATCCATCTCCTTATCCGAAAGATAGGAGAAACTCGGCATAATGGAACCTGGCTTCATTTTACGTGGATTGCGGTGATGGGCTTTGTGCCATTCATCGGCATACTTCCCACCAATATTGGAGAGATCAGGGCCGGTGCGCTCTGTTCCCAACAGATGAGGGGTTTCAAACATGTAATCACCCGCCAGAACCATTTCTCCGCCGCCTCTATCTTGATAACGAACAAATTGAGTATGGCAATAAAAACAGCCTTCACGGCGATAGATATTCCGACCGGCCAGCTCCTTGGGCGTGTATTGATGGGCAGCAGGTGTTGGAACGGGCCGAAAAGTCGATGCCGGCAACACGGTCGTCACAAAAATAATGACTAAGAAAATGAGAACCACAAACCCACCGGCGACAAAATAATTAATTCTCATGAAACAAGGTCCTCTTTATTCCAAATCCTTCGAAGCATCACGTGACTATACATAAATAATTCCTGTGGGAGAATGTGGCAATTCTTCACACTGCCTGGGGCTAAACACGGTCTTGTAGACATTAAACATATAGAGAATTTGCCCCAATACGATCAGAACGCCTGAGAAGGAACGAATCCACCAGTAGGGGACTAACTCGATAACCCATTGATCCACCGGGATCCCGTGGTGCCACCCGGCAGACTGCACCAAGCCTGCAATAACCAAATCAACAACCATGATGATCCAACCGTACAATGTTAGCCAAAAGTGCCAGACAGCCAGGCGCTTACTATACATCTTACGCCCCGTCACCCGAGGAATGATGTAGTAGGAGGCCGCAAACACAAAGAAAGAAAATGTGGCTAAAAGCGCCAAATGGGCGTGACCGACAACCCAGTTGGTAAAGTGAATATACCAGTTCACTGATCGGGTTGCCTGAAATGGCCCTTGTATACACGTCAACAGGTACGCAATTCCACCGGAAATCGCAAATCGTAATGGCACATGATCGGCCGCGGTGGACCACTTCCCTTTTAAGGTCATAAAGAAATTGGTCAATACGGTTAAAACAGGCACCAACAAAAAGATACTGGAAATAACCGCTACCGATTTCAGCCATTCAGGAACCGGTGATTGTAAAATGTGGTGGGTTCCCGTCGGCGCGTAGAACATCCCAATGGTCCAAAATCCAATCATGGAAAGGGTATGACTATAAAGCGGGTTGCCGGTGAACTTGGGAATCAGGTAATACATAATCCCAATCCCACCAACGGTAAACCACATCCCTAGAATGTTGTGACCATAAAACCAACCGGTAATGGCATCGTTTAACCCATCCAAATGGACAAAAGCCCGATTGCCGATAATGTAAACAATGGGAAACCAGAACAAGGCACCCAGAAAATACCAAATAGAGACATACCATTTTTTCTCAGTCCCGGTCATGACCGTCATCCAGGCATTAACCCCAAGCAGGAGCAAAACAACCAAAACCGCCCAGTCCAAAATCTGGATCGAAGCGCCGCCAATGTGAATTGTCCCAGCTAATTCGGCGTATTCTCTTGCCTCTGTATCCCCGTTGAGCAGTGTCAAGACCCCAGCCACCATGGCCAAATTCCAAAGCACCATGGTCCAGTTTCCTAACAGTTCACTCCAAAGCCCTTTTCGCCCCGCTAAAACCGGGATGATATAGAACATGCATGCGGCATATCCCATGGACAACCATCCAATGAGTACACCGTTAATATGCACCGGTCGCAGGCGCCCAAAAGACAACTGGGCGATTCCCGATAAGGCGTCCGGTGTGTCAAATTGCATTGAGGCAAGTAAACCCACCGAAGTCCCCAGAACCAACCAGAAAATTGCGGTGATTAGAAAATTGCGACTGGCGCTGTAGGGCTCGCGGCTAAAAATTGCAGACAAAATACGTTCCATATAAGCTTAGGACTCCTTAAAATCGGCAAGGACTGACTGAGCATAAAAAGGGGATTATTAAGACTAGTATGGCAGGCGCTTCTTAGCCTGACTATGATATATCACAATTGCGATCAAATTTTCCTTCCCTCAGTATCCGTCGTCCTAAAACTCTCTGTCAAACATGAAGTATAATTTCTGTCATGAAACCTTCAATTCAGCCGTTGCTTCAAATTAACCATTTAAGCGTTGCTTTTCCGACTGAAGCAGGCTTAGCCTATGCCATTAAAGATCTCAACCTTCAACTGGAGCCAACGCGTATCCTTGGGCTTGTTGGCGAGTCCGGCTGTGGTAAAAGCATGACGAGTCTTGCGATTCTCGGATTAATCCCAAAGCCTGGCCAAATCACCTCAGGAGAAATTTATTTTGAAGGCAAAGATTTAACACAACTGCCACCCGAAAACCTTCGAGCCGTTCGAGGCGCTCAGATTGCATTAATCCCCCAGGATCCCCTAACGTCTCTGAATCCGGTGTATAGCATTGGCAACCAGATGATTGAAGTCCTCAGGCATCACCAAGGTTTAACCCAAGGGCAAGCTGAGAAAAGAAGTATTGAACTTCTGGACCTGGTTCGCCTGCCTAACGCTAAAGACCGAATCCATGATTATCCTCACCAGTTTTCAGGGGGTATGCGGCAGCGGGTGATGATTGCGATGGCCCTCTCCTGCAATCCCAAACTGCTCATTGCGGATGAACCCACTACCGCTTTGGATGTCACCGTTCAAGCCCAAATTTTAACGTTGATGCAGGACGTTCAAAAAGAATTTAAGACCGCGATTATTTTAATCACCCATGATCTCGGTGTGGTGGCTGAAGTCTGTGATGAAGTGGCCGTCATGTATGCAGGTCGGATTGTGGAAGAGGCCTCCGTTAAGGATCTCTTTCAAATGCCCTTGCATCCCTATACCCAAGGTCTTTTAGAGTCTCTACCGAAACCCAATCAGATTCGGCTTCATCCTATTGAAGGACAACCGCCAGCCCTGACGGAAATTCCCATTGGCTGTAGCTTTGAACCTCGATGCCCCCATCGATTCCAACAGTGCCAAGAAGCCTTTCCGCCAGAGCATTCGGAAAAACAAGGCCATGTCGTCCGGTGCTACTTATATCAACCTGAGGTTGCCGCTCGCCCTTAGGAGGCTTTGGCCAAAAAATGTTGTTTAATGTACTCCAGGGCCATTTCCTTTTGCGGATCCCGGTTTCGGGACATATCCTGATAGGTAAAGACCACAGGGATATCCGGTAAAATACCAATTTTATTAATATCTTGCCCACTTGGGGTCAAATACTTTGAAACGGTCAAGTTCAACTCTGAACCGTCCTGCAAATAATTGATTTTTTGGACCAGCCCTTTGCCAAATGTCTTTTCACCAATTAAGATCGCCCGATGGTTGTCTCTAAGGGCCCCAGAAAAAATTTCACTGGCACTGGCGCTTCCCTCATCAATTAAAACAACCAATGGGTTGTTATAGATGGGCTTACTTTGGGCATAGTAGGTTTTACGACTACCATCCCGAGACACAATGGAAACAATCTCAGCCCCTTGTTTTAAAAACATTTGTGAGATATCCAAGGCATTTGGCAATAGCCCACCATTATTCCCTCGAATATCTAGAATTAGGGCTTTTGTTCCCTTTTGAGCATCCAATTTTGCTTTCATTTCTCGGGCAGTATCCTGGCTAATAAAGCTGGCTAGGCGGATATAGCCAACATCTTGAGAAATTGGCGCTCCAAACACGGTTTTAATGGTAATTTCAGCTCGAACCAGCTTAAACAAAAGATGCTGGGCACCCCGTAGAATGGTCAGATTGACGGGTGTCCCTTGAGGCCCTCGAATTCGATCGACGGCATCATCAATAGATAAATTGGCTGTGGGTTCACCATTAATGGCCACAATCTGATCGAGTGGCTTAATTCCGGCCTGTTTGGCTGGCGTCCCCTCCAGGGGCGCAATGACAACGATTTGGTTATCTTTGGCGGCAACCTGAATCCCCACCCCAAAAAGCCTGGAATCAATATGCATATTCTGGTCTTGAGCCTTCCTTGGCTCTAAAAATCGGCTATAAGTATCATTTAAGCTTGCCAACATTGTTCTTATACAAGCATATGAATCATCTTTGGTTTGAATATACCGATTATACCTATCTTTCCAGTAATACCAATTTTGGCCATTGTATTCCGGATCCACGAAATCGGTAAACACAATCTCCCACGCCTCATGATACAAATCCAAGGCCTGCTTTCGCTCCCAAAAGGCGTTGGATTCCGAAGAGGTTAAAGGATGATGAAACATGCCAAGCGTCTGGCTACACCCTTGAAATCCAAGCATGAACCAAAAACACAAAACCATGGCAAGAGCATAGCGCCATCCGGGTGCTTTAAAGGCAAAAGTACGGGGCGTCCTTCCCCTATGCGCTTTACCTGGTTTGGGCATCACCATCTACAAGCTAAATGTAATTAATAGTGATCCTCAACCCCATCCATAGCGGGCATTTTAGGCGAGGTATTCGACAAGATAAAGAGATCGATAATCTCGGAAAGCTCATTGGCTTTTCCTTGATGAAAGCGAATTTCCGATTCAAGCTTCCGAATCACCGTTTTATATTCTTCAATTTTTTTGATGTTCGACCGAACCGCATCCAGCAGCTGGCTTTGAACAGTTTGGGCATCTGAAAGAACCGTCTCCATGGAAATCCCCATGGCTTCCATCGTCAAACGGATAATCTGGGCCCCGGTTTGCTTGGTGACCCCTTCCGGTAAATCATTGACCAATTGAACCAAGGTTTTAACATTACCGCTATATTCCTCATAGAAGGCGACATCATTGTCGTTGACCTCAGGATGTGTGGAATAAGCGGCGGTATTATAAGAAGAAGGGGTTGCGTTCATCGTTGATGACTCCGTTTCTGTTCGATAATCGTCTTGAAGGCTTGTGGCAAACTGCCCTCCGTTTTCAGTAATGGGGGGCTTTGTTAAATCTTTATATCCGGATAAATCTACCATTTCATCTCCTCCCGGAACGTCTCCTATTACATCATATGACTGTAGATGACTTGCATTATATGACATTTGCCCTTTCATCGTCATCATGGAAGCTGGATCTGCCGAAGGAAGGGGGTTTCCCTGGAACATCCCACGATGAAGAAGAGCCTTTGTCGTACCTGATTGTAACGTGTCTATAGGCGATTGAAAAGGGAATGGCCGAAATTGATATTGACCAAACCAATCCCGGTTTGTCTTTATTTGAGCATTTTGGCCTTGATGAAGCTGATTTGGGCTAATTTTGTCAAGAGGTTCATTCACATCCAGCTTAGGCCGCGTTCGTAATGGTGATGAGGCAAACTGTTTGCTTATTGGTGATGAAGATGAACGCCATGTTATCAATTCTTTCACGGTCATGGCTTCAATTTTTGCGTCAATATCCTTTAATTCATGCTTTAAACCGACCAAATTCCCTAAACGATTTGTTGCATGAAAAACCGCTTTAGGAGACTCCCCATCCACCAAAGCACCTGATGCTTCGGTTCGGGCTAAACCCTGAGCTGTAAAGGGTAAAAAAGACATTAAAGCGCGATCCTGGCAAATAAACCCATTGTGTTATTTTAACATTTCCTCACTGAAACCTCGACATCGCCAACGCCTCACATTTCTGCTGAGTAAACTGCTATAATCGGGGTATGATCCCACGATTTGAGACCCCTTGGCTAATGATCACCGGAGGAGATATTGTGCTTCCCGGAGGAGGGGTCATGGAATCGGGAACCGTCATGATTAACCAGGGGATCGTTCAGGAAATTTCTGATAAACCACCCGCATCCATGCTACTGGGGGATGAAGAGGTTGTTTTTATCGATGCCAGCAACCATTGGATTACCCCTGGCCTGATTGATCAGCATTTTCATGGTGCCTTTGGCGTTGACTTTAACCAAAGCAAGGTCGATGCCCTTCAAGGACTCCTTAGAACCCTCCCTCAATACGGAATTACCGGCATTCTCCCGACCGTGATGACAGCCCCCAAGCTGGATATGCTCACCAGCCTGGCGAATCTGGAAGAAGCCATCCAAACCCAGGAAGCCAATCAAACCCGGATTTTTGGCATCCATCTTGAGGGGCCGTTTTTGAGCCCAGAATATCGAGGCGCTCACCCTCCTGAGGATTTAAAACGACCTACTCTGGAGAACCTGGAAGGCCTGCTTTCTCCCAGCCTAAAACGAATGACCCTTGCCCCTGAGCTGGATCCGGAGATGCAGATGATTCGTTTTCTCACTCAAAACCAGGGGGTTCTCTGTTCCATAGGTCACTCTGGTGCTGAATCCGATATCACACACAAGGCCATTGAAGCGGGGGCCAATTGCGCCACCCATCTGTTTAACGCGATGAAACGCATCGAACACCGGCACCCAGGGATTGCGGTAACCTGCTTGCTTCAAGATGATGTCTTCGTCGAGTTGATTACCGATGGCAAACACCTGGATCCCGATATGCTTCATCTGGTGTTTCGCGTGAAACCCTTTGAAAAGACCATTATCATCAGCGATTGTAATGCCTTAACCGGTATGCCTCCTGGCTCTAGCATGTGTTTTGGGAAGCAAACCATTACATTACATCCTGAAGGTGCCCTCAATGAAGAAGGCAAATTGGCAGGGAGCGCCATGTTGATTACGGATTGTGTTCGCAATCTGGTTCAATGGAATCTCCTGACCTTTCCCGATGCCATCCAACTGGCAACAACACACCCTGCCAATTATTTAGGCGAGTCTCCGCTATTTGGCCAAATTGCCCCCAATGCCATGGCGGATCTGGTGCTTTGGAACAAGTCAGACCTGAGTATTCATGAGGTCTATC
>JANWKX010000135.1 GCA_025451145.1 Vampirovibrionales bacterium | reverse complement strand
TAAAACCGCCACCCAATGCTTTGGATAGCCCAACGTAGTCAATCATCAGTTGTGCTTTTTGTTGGGCCAATGCCTTTTCATAGGTAATTCGTTGCGATTCCCGGACAAGCCAAAGGGGAGCTGAAGAAATCCCGGCTTCCATCTTTGCTTTTTCTTTAGCGGCGATATCGGTGATACTTGCTGTCTGATTCTGAATCTCCTGATATGCCTCATTATTGGCCTGAAGCTGGGCAAGATTATTTTCGACATCCGTAAACGCATTGACAAGCGTGTTCTGGTATTCGCTTAATAGGAGCCTGTATTTTGATTTACGAAGATTCACCTCGGCTCTGAGTCTTCCACCCGTGAATATGGGCTGGGAAATGCTGGAAATTAATAGATTGGAGAGGCTTGTTGCGCGTAACAAATGTTGAATCCCGATAGCATTCAGACCGGTTGTTCCGAGTAAGTTAATACTGGGCAATAACGCCCTTCGTGCGGCTTCCACATTTAATCTTGCGGCCTCAAGCTGGGCTTCTGCAATGGCGACATCCGGGCGCCTTGTCACAAGTTCCGAGGGAATTCCGGTTAAAAATCGGCTTTTTAATTGAAACGCATCCCAGTGGGTAATGGGTGGAAGCGTATTGGACGTCGGCTCTTTTCCCAGAAGCGCTTCAAGTTGGTTTTCGGCCACTTGCCGATTCCCCGATAACAAGGATAAATCGACATTGGCTTGATCCAGGACGAGTTGGCTATTCTGGATATCGAATATCGTTGCTTGGCCAAGCTCCAATAGTTTTTGGCTATGCTTTAACAACTTCTGACTGGTTTCAACTTGGGCTTGGGCCAGCTTTTCCATGTGTCTGAATTTTGAAACATTCACATAGGTTGTCACCACATTGCTGGCCAGAAGGATTTTAGTGGCTTCATATTGATATCGGGCAACATCGACACCTTTTAGGGCCGATTGATAGGTCGCCCGGTTTTTGCCCAGAAAATCAACCTCATACGTTGTGGTTAAGGGCGTGATGAAGGTTTGATAGGTTCTACCATGGAGTGGAAACACAAATTGGTGTTGCCCGTATTGTTGCCATGTATACTGTGGTGCGGTAGAAACCGTTGGTAATAAAGGCGCACGATAGGTTTTGGCAATCTGCTGTGCGGTATAAATATTTTCTAACGCTTGCTTAATCGTCAAATTGCCTGATAAAGCCTGGTCCATCAGGGTATTTAAGTTAGGATCGTTAAAAGCCTCCCACCAGGCTTCAGCAGGGAAATTTTCTTGTGAATCACCTTTCAAGCCAGGACCCAATGAACGCCATTGAGACGCTTTTAATTTTGCAAAGGGTTGATCCTTCACCGGATGCTTTGCCAATGCTTTAGAGCAATCAATCATCGCCAAGAAACAAGCGATCGTTAACAAGTAAATGGCAGCGCGATAAAGCAATTTGTTCATGACTGGCCTGCCAATAGGGCGTCTTTTGGGTCAATGATTTCTTCAAATTGAAGGTAGGCTTCTATCTCCTCAGAAAGGCGATGCTTCGGCCTGCCTAAATTTTCAAAAAAGACCCAGTGAAATCGCTTAAACCCTTTTAACGTATGGGTTAACTTTGTATTGGCAATGGTCCCAAAGAACATAATAAGGTAGCTCTCCGCCAAGGCTTGGAGATCCTCATCCATTGAAATCTCACCCTCAGCCTGGGCTTCTTGGAACAGGCCAAGGTGGAGATGAACCCATGTTTCATAAATCTCACTCAGTGTGTGTTGAATTTTGGGGGAAGAATCCGCAATTTCATTGCCCATTTTTAAAATGAGACAACCGGTTTGATATTGATCCGCTTTTAACTTTTGGGCCGTATTGGCCAGCATCAATCTTAATCGATTTAATGGCGATACGCTCTGATCCGTAATATAGACAGAAAGTTCGTTTTGCTTTGCCTCCGCATATCGAAAGAGCAAGTCGTTGACAAAACATTCCTTGCTTTCAAAGTAGTAATAGAAGGAGCCTTTGGGTATCCCGGCAGCCTGAACAATGTCATTGATACTGGTTGCGTTATAGCCTTTCTTAAGAATGCAATCCATGGCTGCGTTCATGAGTTTTTCAATTGAGCTGTCTTTGGTATTCATTGAGTTTAAGGCTTCTTCATTCGATTCACTGAAACTAGTTGACCAGTCGTCTAGTTAAGGATGAACGATATCAAAATGAAAAAAATAAGTCAATATGGGTTCACTTCGCTTGAGAGAATCAAAACAATCCATTTATCATCGTGAAGCTTAACCATGAGAGTACCCGTCTTAACGATACAGGTTCATTGTTTGAGGATATTTTTGGTCAGCCACAAAACCTGGAAAAAGAGAGCCTTAAGCGGCAATCCATGATATTGGTAGGCATCCACAAATTAAATATCGTGCAAGCTGGTTTGCCAGATGTCATTCCCACCGAAGCTTGCTATCTGGGTTGGCAAGAATCTCTTAGCCTTCTGGCAAAGCTTGTTGAGGCCGAGATCTCAGATAACGGATAACCAGAGATATTCATTTTCGGTAATCCTAATACGGATGCACCAGTATGGATAATAGGACCATTAGCGGATGATATATACGCCTGAAGATTAGTCTACCAGGCTCTCCTCAAATTGAAATTATCGAGATATCTATACCGAAGTGGCGGCTGCAAGAACTGATTGAAGCGTCATAAAGGAGTCTTTTTATGCGACATAAGCCATCAAAGACACGCAAAGATAATTCACCTGAGATCATTGTGATTACCGGCGCTTCTGCAGGCATTGGACGAGCGACCGTGAGAGCCTTTGCCAAGCCGGGAATTAAAATGGCACTCATTGCCAGAGATGAGGATGGCCTAACGGCTGCCCGTTTGGAGGTCGAACGAGCTGGCGGTCAAGCCATTATTTTCCCCATCGATGTCTCCGACTCAGAAGCCATGGAGGCATCTACCCAACTCATCGAAGAGCAGCTAGGCCCTATTGACCTTTGGATTAACAATGCCATGGTATCAGTCTTTTCACCTGTCAAAGAAATGAAGCCGGATGAGTTTAGACGGGTAACTGAGGTCACTTACCTGGGCTATGTTTATGGCACCTTAGCGGCTTTAAAACGCATGTTACCCCGCGATCGGGGCACCATTATCCAGGTCAGTTCAGCCCTTGCCCATCGAAGCATTCCGCTACAGTCCGCTTATTGTGCCGCAAAACATGCCATTAAGGGATTTACGGAGTCCTTGTTATGTGAGCTTTGGCATGACAAGAGCAACATTCAAGTTTCTATGGTGACCATGCCTGCGGTGAATACCCCTCAATTTGATTGGGTCAAAAGCCGCCTTCCGAATCACCCCCAACCTGTACCACCCATTTATGAGCCGGAAGTGGCGGCAAGCGCAATTTATTGGGCAGCAAAACATCACCCCAGAGAATTGCTTGTCGGCTTTCCGACCATAAAAGCGGTTTGGGGCGGAAAGCTCATTCCTGGCTTATTAGATCACTACCTTGGGGATATGGGTTATCAGGCACAACAAACCGATCAGCCAGTTTCTCCGGATCGTCCCGATAATTTATGGTATCCGCTTCCCGGAGATCATGGGGCGCATGGCGATTTTGATGCCCGATCCCGAGGATTTAGCCTGACCTTATGGCTGCAAATGAATAAACCTGTACTCCTTTTGGCGTTAGCAGGGGTTACAACAGTATTTCTCGCTAGGCGCATACGGCATAAACCATTAAGAGGAACTTAATGGGTAACGAGAAACTACCCTCATAACCACTATCAACTCAGGGCAATGATTGGCAATAATAAAGGCAACGTTTCTCAACACAACATCCTAACAAGGCGTTCCGCAAATAAATTTATCACCACATGCCGCTCTCATGATTTTCGACATGGCTAGAAGGAGGTTGAGATGGAACTGGGCGTCATCGGTCTGGGAAAAATGGGTGGAAATCTTAGCCTACAAGCCCTAGACAAGCAAATTAGAGTCGTTGGATTATCAGCATCACCCATTCCAAAAGAACTGATCGATAAAGGGTTAATTATCGCGACTGATTATGCTGATTTTACCCAAGATCTCGCAAAACCTCGAAAAATAATTCTGTATGTTCCGGCAGGCCCACCCGTCGATGCCGTATTGGAAGATCTCACCCCTCAACTTGATCCGGGCGATATCGTGATGGATGGAGGTAACTCCTACTACCGTGATTCGATCAATCGGTATCATCAATTGCAAGAAAAAGGGATCTCCTTTATTGACGTTGGTTCCAGCGGCGGGCCCAGTGGAGGTCTAAATGGGGCTTGTTTCATGTTGGGGGGCGATAAAAAGGCAGTTTCACAAGTCTTACCAATTTTAGAAAAATTAGCAGTCCCTGACGGTGTTTATTATGCAGGTCCAAGCGGGGCCGGCCATTTTGTAAAACTGGTTCATAACGGCATTGAGTTTGGCATGCTCCAGTCCATTGGGGAAGGCTTCGCCCTGTTGAAAAGCTCGGAATATCAGCTCAATTTGGCTGATTTGTTTCACAATTGGAATCATGGCTCCGTGATCCGAGGCTGGTTAATCGAGCTTATGGAGAAAGCCCTCAAAGAAGGCCCGCCATTAGATGAAATCAATCCCTATATTGAAGATACAGGAGAAGTAAATTGGCTGGTATCAGAAGCTGTCTGTCGGGAAATTCCCATTCCGGTTATTTCTCAAGCCGTTTGGGAACTCATGCAATCCCGTGGCCAGGAAAATAATGCGTATCGGGCTGTTTCTGCTTTAAGGCATCAATTTGGAGGGCATCCCTTTGGTCCTTCTGAGAGCATCCAAAGAGAGCGCCGAGAGGGCAGAGTTGCCCCAATTCTTTGCCAAGTCACCTAACTTCGCCGGTTCATTTTCTTAAAATGGACTTACCAGCGTTTTACTTCCCATCGGCGCTTGCCATTGAGGCACCCTTTGGTATGCCGCCAAGTGGATTTACAATGGTGCTCAAGTAGATGGCCAAATCTTTTAGCTCAGTATCATTGGTGACCAGAGGGGGCATAATGCCATAATAGGGGTTTTTCGGTTTATCCGCGTCTTTTAGCAATATTAACATTCGCTCGATTCCTTGCTCATCACGACCTGCTATCAGTTTATCCATCCC
>JANWKX010000134.1 GCA_025451145.1 Vampirovibrionales bacterium | reverse complement strand
CATAGCCGTGTGGTCATTATGATTAACGATAACTATGCCGATGGGCGTGATATTTCCTGGCTTTGGGATGCGCCCTTTGAAATATTGGCCACTACACCCTATCCAATTATCGTTTCCGGGCATCGGGCTGAAGATATGGCCATTCGACTTCGATATGGCGGTCTCAGTGAAGACAAAATTCAAGTTATCCCTGATATTCTGCAAGCCTTTCAGCAAGGCTTAGATGAAACCGGTTCAACAGAAACCTTGTATATTCTGCCCACCTATACGGCACTTCTTCAGCTCAGCCAATTTCTTAAAACCCGCTAATCTAGCTTAGAACCTCTCCGAGAAATCTTCAGGACGGAGCAGATGCTAGAAGCGAGACGCGCAGAAGCAGAGTTTACATGTAGTAAATGAGCATTCGAGCATCACAGCGACAACGCAGATGCCCGTTATGGAGGTTTCCCGGATAGGTTCTTAGTATGTCCCTTGAATAATACAGGATTCCACCAGCCCCTCAAAGGGCTTGGTATTTTTCTTTCGATCCGGGCTCTGTATCTTTTTATCATTAAGGTAGAGCAAGTGAACCCCTTGGCGAAGCCTATGCTTGATCATAATGAATTGCCGAATGGCTTGACTATCCAGATTAGGTTTGTGTAAAACCCCATGTAAGACCCGAATCGCTCCGGCCTGAATATCAGATAACGGAACCGTTGGGTCCAGAATTTGGTGTAATGGCAAATAGTCTTCAATATTGGGGGCAGGATTTTGTTTCAACAGGTTTTCTTTTAGTTCATCATATTCAGAGGCCAGTTGCCTCTGGGTAGACGTCAGCAGGTCTTGGAACAATCCATCGATTCTGAGACTTGCAAGTCGAATATAACTCAATGCCAGTAAATGCCTGGCTTCTTCAGGCGAATCTTGATACAAATCCGCAAAGCGCTGGATATCTTTTGGCTGAAAATAAGATTCGACCTGGCGAAGCATTTCCGGATAATTTTGAATCCCTGAAAAGAGTTTATCGTAGGTGTAATACAGAGTCCCTTCATACCATTTCTGAATTTTTGCTTTCAATCGTTCTGTTGGACCATTTAATGTCGCCTGTTGTAAAGGCAAATGGTGGTACATTCGGTCTAACAGCATTGAAACACCCCTGCGAAAGGGGCGTAAGAGGAGATATTTGAGACGATTTTCAGGCATGACCTCACGTTGGCCGGCCTCTTCAATGGCACGCTGGGTTTTTGCCATCAGCAATTCTCCTGAAGCATCCTTCAAATCAAAAAGCCCCTCATGGATCGCTCTTAGCATCAGGCTTTCATACCAACAATCCGCCGTTTCTTCAAGGATACCCAGTTGCTTTGTTCTCAAATTGAGGGACAAGTCTTTAATATTCTCGGCGCGAATGTATTGCCAAATCTCATGCCGAAGCGGTATGGGAAGTGCTTGCCAGCAGTCTTCCGTAATCGTTCCTTGATCTCCGCAATTCGGTTTAGAGAAGTAATGAACACCATCATAAGCCTCATTCATCCTTTGAAAAACAGGCTGCGCAACTTCCTTAAACCGGACGGTCGATTTGGTGTTCTTAAAAGACGGAGGTGGGGTAAGCCGAGGAATCGAAGAATAAGCGTGTGCTCGGGACGAAATCGATGAATAAGCCGAAATACTGCTCATGAATACCCCAAACTGCCTTTAGTCTCAACCCGTTTACACTCTGTAGTAGATTACAATGGCTAACTCATTGCTGTAAATCACTGTTTTTTAAGATTAACGTTATTATAAGTAAACGCTGTTGAGCCCGTTTATTTTTCTTAACATCCGCTAGGATAGAAGCGTGATATCATCGCGTTTCAGTCCTGAAACCACCCAACATTTGCCCCAGTACAAGCCCAAAGGATAGCGACCTGGGAAAAAGGTCATCAAGAATTCAATCACCAGACCCAATGACGCGCACCATGGGTGCAAAAAAGGCCACCATGCAACTGCTCCCGTCGGATGAAACCCGGTGGGAAACAACTGCACCAAATCGGCTTTATCCAAAAAAGTTTGCCATGCCGACCATTGTTGATGAAGATTACGGGTGTATAACAGAAAAGCGCCCCCTTTACAGAGTAGGGCTGAAAGACTTAAAAACTCCTCCTGAGAGAGTTCTTTTTGCAGAACAACAACCAGTTCATAACACCCATGGTCTTCTCCAACCTGGCGAATGGCATCCGATAAAGGCATCCAGTGGGTTGAACGGGCTTTGAATTGTTTTTGCCATGGGGTCAAATCTATGGGTTTTTCACAAATCACCAATAAAGAGGGCGATTTAAAGGTTTTGGTCCATTTTCGGATCAAAGGATACCCATAAAATATCAAGACTTTAGACGACTGTCGTTTAAACCAGTCCTGTTCCACCCAAGCTCGATCAACCTGACATTGCAATGGATTTTCGATGAGATCCGTCATGTCCTACTTCATACTTATCTCGAATAAAAATACTGTGCCTATGGGAGCCGCTTTCCAGCATGATCCGGTACAGTTACTTTATTATAAGCGCAGTCTTAGACAACCGTGTTGTGAAGGTTTGTAAATGTCTGAGGTCTCAAAGCCGATTCCAAAACGATCCAACTCCCAACAAGGGGCCGGGGATCTGGAAACTTACCAGATTTGGCAACAATATAAATCGCAGCCAGGGAACCCCCAACTGCGCGAAAAACTGATTTTAAAATACCTTCACCTGGTTCGTTATGTCGTGAGTAGGCTCCCAATTTCACTCCCTGTCAGTATCGCCCAGGAAGATCTCATCAGTTATGGCACCATGGGTTTAATGGAAGCCGTCGAGCGTTACGATCTCTCCCGCGGTCTTAAGTTTGAGACCTATGCCGTCACTCGGATTCGAGGAGCCATTATTGACCAATTACGGTTTCAGGATTGGGTCCCTAGGGGGGTCCGCAAGCGGACCAAGGATGTTCAGGATGCCATGGTTCGTTTGGAAGAAAAACTGGGAAGAACGCCCACCGAAGATGAACTCGCCGATGAGCTTGGCATTTCAAAGGCAAAACTGAAAACCGTGTTGGCCGAAAGCAATAACCTCTTGATCTCACTGGATGAGTCTCGGGGCGATGAAACTTCCGGCAATAGCGCCTCGCTTATGGATTTGGTTGAAGATAAAAACAGCCCGGATCCTCAAGCAGAATTGGAGGCCAATGAGCTGAAACGGCGCCTGGCAGAAGCCATTGGCAAACTCCCCGAACGTGAAAAGCTATTGATTGCCTTGTACTATCACGAAAATATGACCTTAAAAGAAATCGGAGAAGTGATCAGCGTGTCTGAATCACGGGTATGCCAGCTTCATGCCCAAGCCATCCTGAGACTCCGGAGCGCCTTAAGTCAATGAAATCCTCAGATGCCCGCATTGGATACCTATTGGTGATTAACCCCACCCCCAGTGCTTATATCGGCGGGGTCATGGTTGTGGATAAACGAGGCTTGCCCTTGGAATTTCGTTATACGGAGCCGGTTCAGCCCAGCAAAATCCAACAAATACTTTATGGTTCTGCCTTAAGCCACCATGTCAAGAACGAAGTCATTCTGGAAACCCTTTTGAAAAGCCTGGAGTCACAACCGCAACTGTTAATTGTGAATGATGATAGTTTCTTGCTCAAGGAAAACAGCTTAAAGGACTTTGAGGTGGTCCGGCTGACAGAAACCAAATCGCCGCCCCTAAACAATACGGCACAAAACTATGAAGTGGTTTCCAATAACGAGATTCTCCTCCAATTAACCATTGAGAGCGCTCCCATCCGTGTTCAAATGGGTCAAGATAGTAGCCAAGAACCCGCCAGTTCAGGGGCTGTCAAATCACTGCCGGATAAAAGCACCCCTGTGACCCTCTCTGATTTTGAGAACAGCAATGCCTATAAAATCCTCCTTGAATCCGGGAAACTGATGGACCCCTTGGAACCCTTGAAACGCGTTGAGAAGGCCTTAAACATGTTATGCCAAGAAGCTGGATTAAAAGTGGCTACCAACTAGCCCAAACCTTTTTTGCACAGTTTTGGCGCCGATCCTTTCAGGTCCAATGCCAAAACATCCACTTAGACCTTAAGGCCATCACCCATGACCTGAAGGTTGAAGATAAGCCAAACGTCTATGGGGGACAGCTGATCCCTGATATCAGTGTCTGTCATCCGGTTGCCCTACAAATGGGAGCACAAGCACTTCCCTATCATCTCATTCGGCAAAGCACCCATGCCCTTATCGCCCCTTTAACCTTAAAAGTTTCATGCCATTCAGGCCTCAAGCCTACTGGATCGCAAGTCAATGCTTACGCTATTCCAAAATTACGTTTTGACATCACCTCTACCAAGCTTGCCATTCCCCAATTTGATAAGGCTAAAGGAGATAAAATAGGCCATTTTGAACTACTCAAACTTAAATCGAGCCAAAGTATTCCAATCACCCGATTGAAAAAGACCCTTGCTCATCCTGTGACGCTTCTCAGAAAGCCTCGCTCCTTCGTCTTACCCAAACAACTGCAAGCCCTTCCCATTCACCGAAAGCCGATCCCTCCGCAACAGTTTTCGCCAGAAACACAATTTCGTTTTCGCAAAGCGCTGGCGGAAAAATCACAGCTTAGACCAAGCGATATTCAACTGCTTCGGATTTATGATCGAATGCACCTGACCGCATACCAAGCCATTACCCCCGGTGAAAACGGTGTCCTCCACTGCCAACCCAAAATGACGGCATTTTCGGACGACGACAAGACCAAGCCAACTCCGGTCTACCTCATTATTGGGCAATCGGCTAAACTGCCTAATAAGACCTTGCAAACCATTCTCCCCATGATGGACTCACCCCATGACAAAACCTGAATCGTCATTTCCAGGATTTATCGGCAATCTCTTAGCCTCAGCACCCCTTGGTGCTGTTGTCATTGATTTAAATGGCCTTTTAATTTGGGCCAATGCCTTGGCCATGACCTTTTTGGGAGACAGTATTGAAATCGGCGGTATTATGCTGGCGTCAAAAGATTGGCCGCATTTTCGGGACCTGGTACTGGCCCAAAAGCCTTTTTACTATCTCCTGGGGGAGCAAGGGTTCATGTTTTCCCCCATGACAAGTGAACTTTCCCAAGATCAAGATTGGCTTCTCCTCTGGATGATTCCTTCGGCGGCCATGACCATTGATTTTGTGGAAATGCAAACAGATTTAATTCGGCACCGCAAGTTGGCCAATCTGGGACAAATGATGACCGAAATGGCCCATGAGATGAATAATCCTCTTGCCAGTATCTCGATGGACTGTCAACTCGCTGGCATGTCACTTAAAAAACTCAAAAAACAGATTCCTGATGAGCACTCTGCTTCTGAACCTCTCCGAGAGACAGTCGACAAGGTTGATAAAGAGATCCATAAAATTATCCAGTCCACGGCAAAAGCGGCCCATCTTTGCCAGGAGATTTTGGCCTACAGCAAGCCCAATCAAATGATTCTCAGGCCCTACCAAGTCAATCGGATGGTTAAACAAATTCTGAATCAACTCAAACAACAATCGATCTTTCATCAGATGACCCTCTGCCTGGAGCCTTTAAAAACCTCCTCCATGATCCTGTGCGATCCCCTAAAAATCGAGCAAATCCTGTACAACTTACTCAAAAATGCCCATGAAGCCACTCAAGGGAAAGGAACCGTTTGGATTAGAGAGCAAGTTGAGCCGCCCTTTGTTCTTCTGGAAGTGGAGGACAACGGCCCCGGCATTCCTGCTGAGATTTTGGATAAGATTTTTTCCCCGTTTCTCACGACGAAGCCTAGAACCGGCAATGGGCTTGGACTGAGTATAAGTCAACAGATTATACGAGAGCATGGGGGAAGCTTTTCAGTTTATAATAAACCTGACTCAGGAGCCTGTTTCCAGATTCGATTGCCACAAGCGGCCCCCTTAAAGGACTCCTTATGAACAGTATGTTGGCTGAGCCAATGGACTCCAAAATCGCCAAAACCTACCGGCTTTTGATGGTGGATGATGACAGCACCATTCGGGATAACCTGAAAGAATACCTGTTAAACTACCATCAAGCCGACTATCAGCTTGAAGTCGAAGAGGCTTCTACAGCCGATGCTGCCATTGAACTGCTTAAAGAGCACCCTTACGATCTGATTATTACCGATATCAACCTCCCCGATCAGGATGGGTTTTATATTCTCCAGGAAGCTGCGCACATTCAGCCCGGCATTAAACGCGCCTTAATCACCGCCTATGATTTGGACAGCTACATTGAAATGGCCAAGACCGAAAAAGTGTATAACATTATTGTCAAAACAGCGCCTTTCAACTTCCCTGAATTCTCGGCGGTGGTTGACAATTTACTGCTCCCAGAGCAAGCTTTCGGCTTGGAGAAATATCTGGATAACCCCAGTCTTTTCAAGCAAATCGAAATCCATTCCAGTCATGGCATTATGGCGGCCCAAGCCGAGCTACAGCAATTCTTTGAGTCCCATCAGGTGCCAGAAATTGATGCATTGGCTGTTGTGATGGTTGAAGCCATTACCAATGCCGTTTACCATTCGGCAAAGCTTCCGGATGGGTCGTTGCGATATGAAAAGGGGGAAGTCATTGAGGCCTTAACCTCTGAAGAAACCGTCTCTATTACCTACGGCCGGGATGATGAAAAGCTGGGCGTCTCCATCTGTGATAAAGGGGGGACGATGACCGCCGATGAAATCTTGTTCTGGCTGGAGCGCAATATATCGGGGAAATCCCTTATGGATACCCATGGCCGAGGAATCTACCTGATTCATCGCCTGACGGACAGGGTAATTATTAATCTGGCGAAAAACAAGCGTACAGAATTCATTCTGCTTCACTACCTGGAAGGCACGCCTCATGAAAATAAGCCGCTTTACATTAATGAAACGGCTTAATGGCGAATCTGCCAGAGAACAATAACATGCCAAGCGGATTTAGGCCCGCAAATGTAAAGGTTTTCCTTTATGTTTGGCCTTTCGGCTGTCTCTAAGTTATAATGAAGTTTATCATTGCCCAACTTTTGAGAGAGACGCATCCAGGATTTCGGGGATCACCGTTGGCACTTTGTGTGGATAGAGAGACAACTCTAGCGAAGTATGCATATTCAACAGATTGAAATCGATAATTTCAAATCCTTTTCAAACAAGACGGTGATTCCGTTTGAAGAAGGATTTACCACCATTTCCGGTCCCAATGGTTCTGGGAAAAGCAATATTATTGACAGTATCTTGTTCTGCCTTGGCTTATCCTCGTCAAGAACCATGCGTGCCGAAAAACTTACAGACCTGATTAACAACCTTTCAAAACGACGAGAAGCTAGTGTCAGCATCTTATTTGGGAATTCTGATTCCGAAACGGATGAAAAAATCGTCGTGACCCGCCGAATCAAAGACAATGGGCAATCCGGTTACGGCAGTACCTATTACCTGAATGGGAAGGTCAGGACCCTATCGGAAATTCATGACAGGCTCTCTCAGCATAACATTTCTCCGGGAGGCTATAACGTCTTAATGCAAGGGGATGTCACTGGCATTATCAATATGACGCCCATGGAACGGCGAAAAATTATTGATGAAATCGCAGGCGTGGCCGAGTTTGATCGTAAAATCGATCAGGCTCAAAAAGAGCTGGAATCGGTGTCCGGTAGCATTGAACGCTTTTCGATTCTGCTGGCGGAATTGGAAGCTCGCGTGACACAATTGGCCCAAGAGCGGGATCAGGCCCTCAAATATCAAAAACTCAAGGATGAAAAGCATCGGTTTGAAAGCCTGTTTTTATCAGCCAAATATTTGGGCTTAAAACAAGCCATTGAGGCGGCAGAACAGAACATTATACTCTCCCGAAAACAACGAACAACGCTCAATCAACAGCTTCAACAGATGGAAGCCCAAATCCTTCAGACCCGGGAAGCCCTGAATAAAATCGCCAACGAAGTCAAACGGAAAGGCGAAGATCAGCAAATCGCTTTAAAAAAGCAAATCGAAGGCTTAAAAGGAGCCATTTCACGGAAAAAAGACTCCATTCTCTTTTCCCAAGAGAAAAAACAAGAGCATGCCAAACAGTTTGAACGTGCGCAAGAAGAGATTGCCCGGCTCAAAACCACCATTGAGGATTCCAATACCACGCTGGAACTGTTTCAACAGCAGGAACAGGAAATTCAAACCAAGTTACAGGCTGAACAAGCCCATTTAAATGAAAAACAAGACGCCATTGCCCAGCTGATGAACGCCACTGGAGAACTGGGCGAAAGGCGAAACAACATTCGAACCCAATTGACCCAGGTCGAAGATGGGTTTTCAGAAACCAAACGCCAGAAACTCGATTTGGAAGCCGCCTATGAACGTCAACAACGAGAGCTGGACTACCAGGCCTCCAGGCTCTCTCAAAGTGGCGCCAGAAAAGCCGAGATTGATGCGACCTTTAAGCCCCTGGAAAAATGGCTCCAGGATGCCCAACTGGAAAAACAAGCTTTTGAAAGCCAAGTTCAACAGCAGCAACTGGAAGTGGCCAAGCTTCGTGTTGCCTTTAACACGACTTCTGGTGATTTAAATAAATTGCACCGGGAATACACCCAACTGGAAGCTCAAAAACGCGCATATGAAGAAGTGAATATGGGTCGTGCTGTCGATACCATTTTAAATTCAGGGATTAAAGGTATTCATGGCACCCTGACCCAGTTGGCTCAGGTGGATGAGGAATTCTCCCTGGCCCTTGAAATTGCCTTGGGTGGACGCATGAGAAGCATCGTGGTGGATAACGACCATGTGGCCCAGGAAGGGATTGAACTTTTACAGCGCACACGGGCAGGTCGAGCTACTTTTTTACCCTTGAACAAGATGCGGGAAAGCCAATTTCTACCGCTCTTGCCTAATGATGATGGCATTATCGATTACGCGTTCAATCTAATTGACTTTGATAGCGAATATCAGAACATTTTCGCTTATGCCTTGGGCGATACCGTCATCGTTGAGAACATGGCAGTTGCCCGTAAATACCTCCGCAAGTACCGTATGGTGACGCTAGACGGTTCTTTGCTGGAAAAAACCGGGGCCATGACAGGGGGCTCTCAATCGGCACAGGCAGGCGGGAAACTGAGTTCCGGCAAATCCGATCAGCAGCTTCAAACCCTTCGTGAACAGCTGGAAGCCAAAGAAGAGGAACAGACCCGCCTGGAAAAACGAGTCACCTCTGGCGAGCTTAAACTGGATGCCCTCAAAGAAGACTTCAACCAGTTTTTAACGGAATTTCAGCGTAAGCAAATGGAATTGGAAGCCCTCAAGCGGGAACTGCAGCAAATTGGCGTATCTGACACCTCGGATGACAATCTCGATGAATTAAAGGCACAATTGGCCCAACTTGAAGCCGATCAAAAAGTCCTCATTCACAAGCTTGAAACGGATGAAGCCCAGGTTGAAACACTGAAACAGACGCTGAATGAAATTGATGCCCAACTGCCCACCGAGCAACTGGATAACTTAAAGGCGGACATTGAAAGCATTGAGTTTCAGATTCGGGCCTATGAAACCCAGATTCGGAATATCCAGGCGGATATCCATACTAAAAATCTGGAAAAAGGATTCCAGGAAAAAGGAATTCAAAGCTATCACGATCAGATGCAGCAAATTAAAACCAACAACGAGACCTTAGACAAAGAAGTTCGCCAAATGCAGGAAGAAATTCAACTCATCGGCAAACAGATTGCCAGCCTGGAGAGCCAAACCGGTGAATTGGATGAAGAATTGAAGCGTCTGCAAGAAGAGCGAGACAAGGTTCAGCATCAATTGATTGAAGAAGAACAGCAGAAACACCAACTGAGTCGGGATATTGCCTTGATTGAAGAGCAGATTCTGTCTTGCCAAGCCCGCCAGAAAGAATTACAACCTCAGATTGCCGCCGTTGCGCTTGAACTTCAAGAAGCCGGCATTAACCCTCAAGAGGTTCAATCGGAAAATATTCCTGAATTTGAAGAGATTCAAAAGAATATCCAAAAGCTGGATCGCCAAATGGAAGCCATGGGGCCTGTTAATATGCGTGCCATTCAGGATTATGATGAAGTGATGGCCCGGAATCAGGAATTGACCGAGAAAATTGAGACCCTCAGCCGGGAAAAAGAAGATTTGGGCATTAAAATCAGTGGCTATTCAGAATTAAAACTGAATGCCTTTATCACAGCCTTTGAGAATGTGGATAACAATTTTAAAGAAATTTTTGCAGAACTCTCAGATGGTGAAGGGCATTTGGTCCTGACCAACCCCATAGATCCGTTAAGCGGTGGCCTCACCATCGAAGCCAGACCTAGAGGCAAAAAGATGCTTCGCCTGGAAGCCATGAGTGGAGGCGAAAAATCGTTGACAGCCTTGGCCTTTGTCTTCTCCTTCCAGCGCTATATGCCTGCTCCTTTCTATGCCTTTGATGAGGTCGATATGTTCCTGGATGGGATCAATGCCGAGAAGCTGGCTCATATGGTGAAAAAGCAATCGAGTGCGGCCCAGTTTATTGTCGTTTCACTCCGAAAGCCCATGCTCCAGCATTCGGATCGGACGGTGGGCGTCACCCAAAAACGGGATGGTATCTCCAAAGTGGCCGGAGTGTTATTACAAGATGCTTCCTGAGTCTTCACCCAATACCACCCCGATTGATGGGATCGAGATTCTGGTTCATTTGGCCAAGACCGGGAAGATTGACCCTTGGAACATTGATATTGGCGAAGTTACCGATCAATACCTCCAAATATTAGGCGAACTCAAATCTCATGATTTAAAACTCACCGGTAAAACCTTACTCTATGCCGCCATTTTGCTTCGGATGAAATCCGATAGCCTGGCAGGCATTAATTTTATGGCAGAAGAGGCCTTCCAGGATGACGAAACGGATGGTGACTTCCTCGAATTAGGATTAGAGAGTGCGCACAAGCCCCTTGGAAAAATTGCCCTGGCCTTTGAAGCCTTAGACCGGGTGATTCGACGCCGAACCAGCGTGAAACAACCCAGAAATCGTAAAGTCACCTTAAATGATTTGATTCATGAACTCCAGAAATACGAAGAATTGGAGCGTAAGCGCCGTCTGAGAGAAACCGTTGAACGGGCAGAGCGCAGACGTATGTATAACTTTGCCGATCTCTCCTCTGAAGAGATTGTCGAATTGGCCCATGAAGAATTCATTGAAGACACGATTTTCAGGATGCAAGGCTTACTGGAGCGCTTTTTTACCCAGGATGAAGCCATTAGCCTGAGCCAACTGGTGGAAGAGGGCAAGATTGATAGGGTATCCGCCTTTATTGCCTTGCTGTTTCTGGCGGCCCGAGGCGAAGTGGATTTCCAGCAAGAGACCTTTTACAGTGAGCTGTACATCTGCCCCCAAACCGAAGATTCGGAAAATGCTATGATAGATGCCGTAGAAAAACCTTTAGACATGGCAGGTTAGCCCGATGAACACGCAGCTTAAAGGCAAAATCGAAGCCGTTCTGTTTTTAACCGGTCGTGCCCTTCAAATCCCGGAAATCGCCGAGAAGCTGGGTGAATCGGTGGAGTCGGTGGAAGAGGCATTACTGGAGCTGATCAATGACTACGCCTGTCGAGATGAATCGGCTTTGGAAATTGATGACAGTGACGGCTACATCCTTCAAGTCAAAGACGCCTTTGATGCTGTGGTCAATCAGATGATTCCCGTGGAACTCTCGATAGCCACCCTGAGGACCCTATCGGCCATTGCCCTGCACAGCCCTATTATGCAGACCCAGCTCATTGAAGCCCGTGGCGCATCGGCCTATGATCATATTAAGGAACTTCTGAATTTACGGCTCATTTCCAAGCGTCGCAAGGATCGAAGCTTTATCCTGAACGTCACACCCCGTTTTCATGAGTACTTCAAACTCACTGGCGATAAAGACGAACTGAAAAAATTGGTCACCATTACCCAAGAGCCTGAAGAATTATTACTTTCAGAAGATCAAGCTCTGGCAACCTAAATCTTTATACCCAAAAACGCCTTACCCCTCCCCATCAAAAGCGCTCCAATGGGGAAACCTTAAAAATATTACAAGAAGTTTACATGGTGGCACAAAGTGAATTGTTTTTTACTTTATACATATGTAAGGTTTAAATCAGAAACCACAAAGGATTTAAACCCCACGATCTGGAAAAAACTTTCCGGGTGAGGACAAGGCTAACTAGGGGTAATAAAAACAATGGCTCAACAATAGAATAACCTGTATGGCTCTACCAATGGGCAATCCAGAGAGCAGTTCAACCCACCAATGGTGATTCGGCGCACTGTATTCTGGAGGAACCAGCCAAACCAAGTTTTAACGTTTAAGCGAGGTAGAGCACTCCAACAGGGTGAGTCATTAACGATTGTTCATCTTAAGCCTGCTTATGGGGGGAACAAGCAGGCTTTTTTATTTTTTTGCAGCTCATTATAAACCGACTGACCGTCTTCTGGAGGGCATTAGCCTGTCAAATCCAAGCGAGGAGACGATAAATTTGCATTGAGCTGAGTCAAGCGACCATCTTGGGGGAACGTTATCGCTGTACCTTGCTGAGACAGGATCCATTGCCCAAAGGCCTTGCGAAAGCTGAAGGGAAAACGGTACATCACAGGCACCGTTTTAAAAACCGGATATTCTTTCTTGTTTTTGGCCAAAAATTCTCCGACCGCGACAGAATAATGCTTCTTTCGAGACAAGGGTGCCCAAGATCCGGTATCTCGATTGAAAACCGTCACCTGAGTCGCCTTTCCGGTTTGCCTATCCACGGTGTAACGCAACCCAGCCGGATGCAAGATCCCCGGATGGTTGTCATGGGTTTTCAGGCATCGGGCCGACTCGTTGAGTGCTGCCATGATCTGATCGCCTGTCATCTCAAAGGCCACAATGGGATCGTTAAAGGGCAACAGGATTTTTAAATCCCGATCGGTAAAAACGCCTTGAGCGATATCATTTCTCAGTTCATTGCCTTTAAAAAAGGTAATATCCGTATTGGTGGCCTGCCAAGCCGCATCCGCAATGGCATCCGCCACCCCGTTCTCGCCTTCACACGGGGCATTGTCCGTATCCACCTCTTGAGCCATCCGGGCCATCGGCGTTTGAGGCCCCAAATAACGATCAATCAGTTGATCGGCCAATGGGTTTTTGGGAAACCATGTTGGACTAATCAACTGATTCGCTGAGGGGATTACCCGTCCAAAGGCATCCCAGGCCACATCCAAAACCCCCATGGCTTTGGCATCTTTTCCGGTTTGGACAATCATCACCGGCTCCCCTGAAGCGGAGGTCACAAAATTGACGCCAGGTTGAATGCCTTTCAGTTGGGTATGGGAATGCCCGCCCACAACTATATCTAGCCCTTGGGTCCGCCGGGCTATTTCCAAGTCATCCTTATACCCCACATGGGTCACAGCGATAATCCGCTGAACCCCCATGGCCTGTAATTGATTGACTTGGGCTTGCAGTTTCTGAATACTCGCTTCCAAACCATCGGTGTAAACCCCCTCCATGTTGGCATCCGGATTCATATAGCGAGAAGCATCGGGAGCGGTTAATCCGATTAAACCGTATCGAACCCCATGGGAGGACTGCCAAATCATGGGCTGGGACTGAAGCTCTCCTCTGAGCAATTGAGCATACAAATGGCTCGTCTGTGGGACTTCCAGATTTGAAGCCAAAACCGGGTAATTTGCAGCGTTTAACGCCTGTGTCAAGGCTGCTGCCCCGGCATCATACTCATGATTCCCTAACGTCGAGGCATTAATTCCTGCCAGATTATTCAGAAGCACATTCAATTGAAGTTGCTCAGGCTCTTTGCCGACATTCCAGTCCCCGGCAGAAAGCTTTAAGACATCTTCGCCCTGTTGCTGAAAACCTTGACCCAACTGCTGAAACGCCGTGACCACGTTGGGCATCAAATTATATTTTTCGTGAATATCGTTGCTGTAAAGGAGATGAAGTCGATCAGATGGACCACCCCTTTGAACAGGACGATTCCACGTCCCCAAATCCCCCTGTCCCCAAGCAATCGCGGCACTTGACACGATGAACCGACTCCAATGATGAGATCAACAAATCGCCCGTCTGAAAAGGTATTTTAATGAGAAGGCAGTGGAATAAAAAGCAAGTCGATTGAAAAATTGCGTTGCCGATGAAACATCGATACGCCTCAGGAAGTTCCCTTATCCACAGGATTCTTGTGACTCAGGCAGTCGGTATAGTATTCTTACGTGCCCTCTCATGGCGTTTTCACATGCGAAAAATACTCTTTTTCCCCCACGCCCAATCTTCCCATCAAGAAACCCTTTGCACGCAACTGAGCGCCGAAGGCTATGAGCTGGCCATTGAAACCTCAGATGAATCTACCTGGGCAGACCTGACGCAAAGCCACCAACCGGATTTAATCTTACTTGAAGTGCTTCCCGACAGTTATGTCCCGCATTTTCAATTCTGTCACCAGATCCGCCAAGATACCCTGTTGGGAAATCTGCCGATTATCATTCTGGGATCGACCCCAACGCCAGCTTTATCGGAGCACACACACCATTACCTGTATGAAGGACTTCATGCCGGTGCCAACGATTATTTAAAGGCCCCTTATGATATGCAGGAGCTGGTTTGTAAAATTAATACGGCCCTCCGGCTCAGTGATTCCTTGGAAAAAGCCCGAAGTTTGGCAGATCAGTTGAACAGCGTCAACGATGAACTGTCCCTTCGAAATATCCAAGTGGAAAAAGAGCTGTATATCGCAAGACAGCTCCAGCAAAGCCTGTTACCACCAGCCTGTGTCTCACCTTCTGAAGATGAAGAAGGCCCAATATTTACCAAGGTCCATTACCAGGATGAAAAAGTCCGCATTTCAGGCATTTATCTCCCTTGTGATGCGCTTGGTGGTGATCTGTACGATGTTTTAAAGTTTAAAGACAATGCCATTGGCATCTCCATTACCGATGTCTCAGGCCATGGGGTGCCCGCCGGGTTTATTACCGCCATCTTTAAAACCTCCTTGTACCGGCTGACCCATCAGCTCAGTACCCCTTCAGAGGTCATGTTTCACCTGAACAATGAGTTGTTTGATATTGTTAAAACCGGGGATTATGTCACCAGCATCTACATGCGCCTCAATCTGGATAACCTGGAGTTAGAATGCTCAGGGGCAGGTCATCCCTATCCGTTTTGGTACCAGGCCAAAGAAGATGCCATGGAGCGATTGCAAAAAAACGGCACCCCCCTGGTCTGGGTCCGGGATATTGATTACCCGATGGATAAAGTCCAGTTACACGCCGGGGATAAGGTCTATTTGTTCACCGATGGCGTGTCAGAGCTGAGAAACCCGCAAGGGGAAATGTTCGGCGAAGCCCGAATTGAATCGGTTCTTCGAGAAGGGATCTCACAACACGCGCCTTATCTAACGGATCACTTGATTACGACCCTGTCTGATTTTACCGAAGGGGCCCCGTTAGAAGATGATATCAGCATGATGCTCATCGAGATCCTCTAATCCCTTACGTGTG
>JANWKX010000133.1 GCA_025451145.1 Vampirovibrionales bacterium | reverse complement strand
TCTGCAGGCGCGCAACCTCATTCAATGCAGTCATTTGATTGGTCTGCATTGAGCCTTCAAAGTGATCAATGCCTTGTTGTAACGTCTTCCATGTCTGGTTGCAGTTATTCCAATCTGTCTGTAATGTCGCGTTACCGGCAATACTATTTTCAAACGTTAGCCTGGCCTGGTGTAAATTATCATCATCCGTATGGACCTGCTGTGCCAGACTGAGCTGAGAAGGAGACAAGGTACTGTTTAAAACACCTTGCAACAGATTCATTTGTTGCTTTATATCAGATTTTTGGGTTCCTGTTGCGGTGCCTTCCTCCCTGGAAAGCTGGTTAATCTTGAGTTCCAAGCTTTGTTGAGAACAAGGCGAAACGGAGATGCCGGCGTTCTTTAAGGCTGCCTGATTATCCGATGATAAGGTTAAAGGACTTGCGGAAAGGGATGCAAAAAAGGTCTGATAATCCTGGCGAGACTGTTTGTTTGCGGCCTGCCAAGCAATATAATCCGTCTTTTGGGGTGTGTTGACAGTAGAGTCCAGTAATCCTAAATCTTGTGAAATCGTCTTATCTGCTGCAGTATGGGCGGCTTGAAGGTCTTTAACCGATTGCGGCAAACCAAGATTGTTTGATTGAATCAGGTTCTTAATTTCTTTTTGAATAATCTGGCCTTGATTATTATTTGAGCTGACTTGCGATGAGCTGACTGTCGAGCCACCAGGAGAAGCCACCATTGTGGTGGTTGCTGGTGTTGTAGGCGTTGTACCTTGACCACTCGTCGCATCTGGCGAGGTGGTTTTGACCTTCTGCGGTGGAACACTTGCAATATTAGGATTGACATTCAAACCGGCCATAATCGCGATATCTCCCTCTTAAAATAGCTAAATCATGCCAATGACATGTCGGATTCATGAAACGAGGGATTTAATTTTTTCTTGCAGGCACTTTACAAAGCTTTAAAATCCAGTCTCGCGCAAAACCGTTTGAACGGCTCGATTCTGTATTATTAGCCCCCTCAGCAATAACTACATTTCAAAGCTGACTCTCAAAGGCCAAAAAGCCCCCTCAAAAAAGGAGGCTTTTCAGATCATGTACCTGGGTGATTCAGAAGAATCGCTTAGCTTGCAGGAAAAGCGTGCCTGACTTTTTCTCTAAAATCAGCTAATACAGCCTCCATTGCAGCTTGCAACGCCTTATTTGGCTCATGTTTTGAACGAGAATTCAATTTAATCAGTAACTGTAAGTAAGCGTTGGCCTTATTTCTAACTTGCGATTCAGGTTGACCTTGATAACTTTGGAGTTTTTCAAAGATCCTCTGAACACCAGTTTGAAGCGCAGGAATTGTTTTGCTCATATCTGGATCGTAAGCGCTAATCAGCGTACGAATATCCTTAAACTCTTGCCATTCACCTGCTTCTGGAAAAGATTCAGGCACATCATATTTAAAGAATTCTAAGTCGCTCGGTGGATCCGCCAGAATGAGGCCCAGAACATGATCCACGTTATGCCAGAAGCCCTTGCCTTGTTGTGTAGAAACAAGATGAAAGGGGTTATCCGACCCAGAGGTGGATTGGTTTCCACGAAAGCGGGTTTGGTATGCCATACGGTTTGCACCGATTGCAGAAATATTCACTGAACTAATCTCCTTCGCTAATGTCCTCGGACACACAACCAAAATCAGATCGGTTTTGATCTTTAGATTCGTTAAAACCAATAAAAAGGAAGCAAATCCCAAAATTGCGCATAGCGCTCAAAATATGAAGCATTTGTAACCTTGAGATAAACCGAACATTTCCAACATAAAATGAACGACAAATTCCCAGCTTAAGTGACAACCTTGCTCACAAGATCATTGGATTATTTTTTAAGGCTCTACACCGTATCGAAATTAAGGCTATTTTCCGGCATCCACCACGGAAGCCAGTAAAGCGTTCAACTTAGCCAGGTCCTCTTCGGTCGGCTGGAGTCTGGAGTCCTTAGGATCAAGACTTTTATATACCTGATAAAGGAAAAAACCCTTATTGGGTCCCTGATCAACCCGGGTAATGTCATAAATCGGATATTTAGCGCCATCTTCACGGCTATGAATTTTAATCGTCAATTTAGAGATCGGATCAAACCAAATGTTTTTTCCATTGGCTAAGGAAAACGCTGTACCAGATTGGAAATATTCGCCCCCATGGCTGGCTGTTTGAAACATGGCCTCTAATCGCTCATCCCAGTTTGGATCAATTTTCCGATCACCGCCAAACCGAATGGCTGCTTTGGGGCCAACGGCAGCACTGCGGGATAGAGTATGAGGAGAAATCAAAGATGAGGCTGAAAGTTTCACGATGCGAAGCTCCTATCTGCGGATATCAATATCAAAAGAATAAAATCGGGCACACAACCAAAATTAAATCCGATTTGATTTTAGAAATTGTAAAACCAATAAAAATGAAACAAATCCCAAAATTGCACATATCGCTCAAAATATGAAGCGTTTGTTACCTTGGAGCGAATTGGATCCTTCCGCAATGAGACGAACGGCCGATATTAGCACCCCACCTCAATCATGTCCATGAGGCGGACATCCAGGTAAGGGAAATTTACCCTGAATTTTTGCCCTTACCACCGATCCATCTCCTCCGTTTGCAGGAGCTGGGACACTTAAATTCAATTCTCCGGATGAGGTAAGTCCCTTTGTCGTGTCTTAAAGTTGAAGTATAGAGAGAGCGTTTTTAGGGTGAAGTGGATACATGGATTTAATAGACAGCATTACAACAAAGGCCTTGGCAAAGGCAATGGATGGGGTTTCTCAACGCCACACCGCCATTTTAAGTAATATTGCCAATGCTGAAACCCCTGGATACAAAGCCACACGAGTGTCTTTTGAAGAGAACTTGAGCCAGGCCATCCAAGCGGAAGAAAGCGGATCAGCATCCTCTAAGTTTCTTCCGACAGGATCCTTAAAAACCACTAATCCGTTACATTTTAATCCAAACCCGGTTGCATCCTCTTTAAATGACGCCCAAGCGAGCATCTCTCAAAGCGGGACCTCTTATCGACAGGATAAAAATGGTGTTGATATTGATTCCGAGATGGCACAACTGGCTAAAAACACCCAAAGGTTCCTGGCCTTAAGCAACTTAGAGTCTAAAAACTACGGCCTGCTTAGGGATGTGATAAAAGGTGGAGGTGGTTAATTATGGATTCCTTTGATATCAGCGCCTCAGCCTTAACAGCGCAACGCTTACGCCTTGATGTCATTTCCAGTAACCTGGCTAACATCAATACCACCCGCAATGCCGATGGCACACTTGGTGCTTATCGTCGAAGAAACGTGGTATTTGCCCCTATCCTGAATAACCAGATGGCCTCCGGAGGAAAGCAGAACGGCTCTATGAGCGTTCATTTTGAGAATGGGGTTCCAACCTTGAAAGCCGGTGTCTCCAACAACATGATTTCCCCCGGCAATGGTGTCCAGGTGGTTGAAATCAACCAGGATATGAAAACCCCGCTAAGAACAGTATATGACCCGACTAATCCTGATGCCGATACCAATGGCTATGTTCAAATGCCAAACATTAACCCGGTTTCAGAGATGGTGGATATGATTTCAGCAACAAGGGCCTATGAAGCTAACGTTACGGCGCTTCAAGCCTCTAAATCCATGCTGAAATCCGCAATGGATATTTAGACGAAGAGAATATGGGAGAGCGAAAGTGAATCCAATACAAACCACAAATAGCCAAATTGGCATTAATCTGCTCCAAGACAAGGCATTGGGGGCCTTGCAGTCTAATACATCAGGAGGGCAGCAACAACCCGGAGCCGTATTGGATTCCTTTGGCCAAATTATGCAAAACAGCATGGAAAAGGTGAACACTTTACAAGCCGAAGCCAGTAAGGCCATCAATACCTATGCCACCGGAGGTCCCGTTCCCTTGCACCAGGTGATGGTGTCCTTTGAAAAAGCAAGTTTGGCGCTAGACCTGACCATGCAGGTTAGAAACAAAGTGCTGCAAGCCTACCAAGAAGTCAGCCACCTGTCTGTATAAATATTAAGCTAGATTGGAACGAAACACGTGAAAGAGCAACTTCTAAAAGTCCTGTCCTTATGGACCAACCTGAGTTTTAACCAAAAAATTCTGTTGGGCACATTGGCTGTTGCCGCCGTGTTCACCATGATGTTCTTTTATAATCACGCTCAACAAGATTATGATGTCATGCTATCCGATTTGGATGAGCCGGATGCCGCTGCAGTCGTTCAAAACCTCAAACAGCAAGGTGCTCCCTATAAGCTGGCCAATGGTGGAACCACCATTCTGGTTCCCAGAAGCCGGAAAGAAGAGCTTCGTCTCAACGCCTTCAAGGATGATTTGATAAAAAGTGATAAAGCCGTAGGCTATGGCGCTTTAAAATCCCTTCCCTTCGGGATGACGGACTGGCAAGAGCAAAAATACGATCAAAAAATCGTCAGTGACGAAGTCGTTACCACGCTAGAGCGGATTCGAGGGATCAAAAAAGCCAGGGTCATTCTGGCCCAGTCTCAGGATTCCTTGTTCAGCAACGAACGAACAGATCCTACCGCCTCCGTCATGCTGATTGTTGAGCCTGGATTTCGTTTGAAGCCCGAGCAGGTCAAGACCGTCAAGAATCTGGTTGCCCATTCTGTCCCTGGACTTAAGTCTGAAAATGTCGCCTTATCAGACTCCATGGGAAATGAGCTGTCTGATGATATCACCTCTGCCCAAGGGGCCACGGGAAATACCGAAGGCGACAACCTGAGAACCACTTTCGAAAAACAAAAATCCAAAGACATTCTGGAAATGCTGACCCCATTGGTTGGTCCCAATAATGCCGTAGTCAAAGTCAGCGCAGTGATGAATTTCGATAAATCCGAATCTAAAATCAAGCGCTTTATCCCCAGCGGCGGCACGGAAGAAAATCCCACCGGCATCCCTGTCAGCGTTCAACAGAACGTCGAAGATTATAATGGCCAGGATAAAAATGGCAATCATGCCGGCGGCCCTATGGGAGAGCCGGGTACCAAGTCCAATATCCCCAACTATGTCGCCGAAAAACCAAATGCAAGTGATGGGAAAAACTCCAATTACAAGAACCAGCAACTGGTGACCAATTACGAAATTTCCAGTGAGGAAAAAACCATTGTTCACGCCCCTGGCACTGTTGAAAAAATGTCGGTCGCCGTCGTCATCAATAAAGTCCTGACCGATAGCCAGAGCAAAGAATTATCTCAACTGGTAGCATCAGCTAGCGGCATCGACTCCAGCCGAGGCGATACCATCACCGTTAGCGGCCTTCAATTCTCGCCTGAGCTTCAAGATCAACAGCAAAAATCCCTGGATATCGTGAAGCAGGAAGATCAGCAACAACTGATTGTAACCCTGGCCCAGATCGGCGGCATCTTTATCCTGGGAATTGCAGCCCTGTTTATTCTCTACAAGCTGCTGCACCAGCCTGTCGATGGTGAACTGGTAGAGGATGATGATGTAATGGCCCCTCTCATCGATCCCACAGAACAGTTGATGGGCACTTCGGTCTTACCGGCTCTTGAAGCCAAACTGGATCCGGAGATTGAGCAGATGCGGGAATCCATCCACGCCATGGTCAATAAAGATCCGGGAGAAGCCGCCAGGGTCCTGGTAACCTACATGAAGGATATGTAACCACATGGAGAAAAGTTCAAGATCCGTTTAGGAAAAATCATATTTGACGATATCTAGGTTAGAGGTGGCTAAGAAACAGCGGTTGGAGAGAGAGAAACGATGCCAAGCGGGCAGTTAACCCTACAAAGTATGACCAACGCCCAGAAAGTGGCGGCCCTCCTGATTGCATTAGGGCCCAAGGTGGCGTCCGAGGTCATGAAGCATATTAAAGATGATAACGAGGTTGAACATATCGCCCTCGAAATCGCGTCCATGCAAAAGCTGGAACAAAGTATGCTGGCCCAGATCCTGGAAGAGTTTTATACCCTGTTTCAGGCCAGTGAATACCTGGCCAGTGGCGGGGTTGGTTACGCCAGAACTCTCCTGGAAAACGCCTATGGGACTAACAAGGCTGATAATATCCTGGATCGCCTGGTGGCATCCCTACAGACCAACCCCTTTGACTTCTTCAATAATGCCGATCCGGCCCAGTTGGCAGCATCCTTCCAAAGCGAAAATCCCCAGATGGTGGCATTGGTCCTGGCTTACTTGCAAGCAGAAAACAGTGCGGCAGTGCTCAGTGGCTTAAGCCCGGAAATGCAGATCGAAGTCGCCAGCCGAATCGCCACGATGGACCGTACCAACCCTGAAATCCTTCGAGAAATAGAACGAATTTTAGAGAACAAATTCTCCTCCGTTGTCACCACGGACTTTACCAAGTGCGGTGGCGTGGAAGCCCTGGCCGAAATTCTGAACCGAAGCGATCGAAGCACCGAAAAGGTTATTCTCGACGAAATGGAAATGCGGGATCCGGAAAGCGCCCTGAGAGTTCGCGAGCTGATGTTCGTCTTCGAAGATATTGTCCAACTGGAAGATCGATCCATTCAACGGATTCTGCGGGAAGTGGAGACCAAGGATCTGGCCCTGGCCCTCAAAGGCTCCGCCGACGTTGTCAAAGACAAAATCTTCCGCAATATGTCTGAACGGGCTGCCGGCATGCTGAAAGAAGATATGGAATATATGGGTCCTGTTCGCTCAAAAGATGTTCAGGAGAAACAGACCTTTATTGTCGGGGTCATTCGGGCCCTTGAAGCCACCGGTGAAATCGTAATTTCCCGTGGTTCCGAAGAGGAGGACTTCATTGAGTAGCAATCCGCCTCGCGTGGTCCGTCGCCAAAGCACCTTTAAGCAGGTTGATGTTGGCCAGGCCGTGATCCTGGATGATAAGTTTATGGTGGCCAACCATCGGGCCCTTCAACTGGAGTCCATCACCCTGGAAACCATGCATCAAGCTGAAAAGCAGGCCTTGGCACAGATAGAGGCCGCTAAAGAGGAAGCCAATCAGATCATTCAATCGGCCCAAGCTGAAGCCAGTCGAATTTTGGAAGAGGATGGCATCCAAAAGCGTGATGAAATTTTGCAGCAGGCTTTTGAAGAAGGCTACCAAGCTGGATTAACCCATGGGATAGAGCATATTTCCCAACAACTCGCCGATAAGATTCAAGTGGGCGACAAGATGGTTGAACAGGCTATAGAGGCCCAACGACAGCTTTTGGACCTGCAAAAAACCAAACTGGTTGAGCTGGTTCGTTACATCTTGGACCTGGTCATTGGCGAAGTAGTTCAAGCTGAACCCAGCCGGATGTTGCAATTGATCGAAAAGGCCATCGAGAATCTCCAGGTTTCTGAAGGCGCCAGGATATTACTGAATCCTGAAGCCTTGAAGAAACTAAAGTCTCTTTCTCCGGATATCGTGAATGCCTTGATTAACCTCAAGAGAATCAATCTGGTGCCTGATATGGCCTGCGGCTTATCGGAAATGTACCTGGAAACCATGGACGGGGTTTTTGACATTTCCCCTCAGAATCAGGCGGAGTGCTTTGTCAAAGCCATCGCCCCGGACCTCCTGGCCACGGAGGAGCCAATACCGGAAGATTTAGCGGATTCAGATCTAGAAGAGGCTGCTGTTTTAGAAGCCTCTCCTGATCTGATTCTGGATGATAGCTTGTCTCAAGAAATACAGGTTGAGGCCAATGACCAAGCACTTCCAGCATTTCACGCACCCCATGTCCCTATGGAGGCTCTGCCTGCTGAAGCGATCCCCGAAACATTGGCCCAAGAACCTGAAAATCCTGATACCGATGAATTCCTTCTTGAAAGCGCTGAAGAAATCATCGAACCCCCTTTGGCTGAAACCGATCCCTTGCCATGACGTTCGATTTGGATTTAGAAACCTTAAAAAGCCGCCTGGATCAGCAATCGCCCTATGAGGAAATCGGTCAGGTGGTTGAAGTGGTGGGATTGGTTATTGAAACCCAAGGCCCTAAGGCCAAAATTGGGGATTTATGCTATATTCACTCCGATGAACCGGGCATTAAGCCCTTACCCGCCGAAGTCGTCGGCTTTAAATCCGATCGTCTTCAATTAATGCCCCTGGGGCCAATGATTGCCTTAGCGCCCGGTAACCGGGTGGTCAATACCCAGGATGCGTTTAAAATCCCTGTGGGGCCCCGGATGCTAGGTCGTGTGGTGGATGGCCTCGGCCGACCCATTGATAATCGGGGGCCGATTTTCACAACGGAGAAATGGCCCATTACCTCGGATGCCCCGCCCCCTCTCGACCGAAAAATGATTACAGAGCCCTTACATATGGGCGTTCGGGCTATCGATGGTTTTCTGACTGTTGGGAAGGGCCAAAGGCTTGGTGTTTTTGCCGGTTCCGGCGTTGGAAAAAGCACCTTGATGGGCATGATTTCCCGAAATACCGAAGCAGACATGACTGTTATCGCCCTCATTGGCGAACGGGGCCGTGAGGTGAAAGAGTTTATTGAGTATTCATTGGGTGAAGAAGGGTTAAAACGAGCCATTGTGGTGGTTGCCACTTCGGAACAACCGGCCCTGCTGAAAATCAAGGCCTCTCTGGTGGCCACAACGATTGCCGAGTATTTCAGGGCACAAGGAAAAAACGTGATATTAATGCTGGATTCCGTGACCCGCTTTGCCATGGCCTTAAGAGAGGTGGGCCTTTCCGTTGGCGAGCCTCCTACCAGTCGAGGCTATACACCCAGCGTCTTTGCCTATATGCCCAAGCTTCTGGAACGGGCCGGAACAAGTGATCAAGGCTCTATCACAGGCCTTTATACCGTTTTGGTCGAAGGGGATGATTTTAACGAACCCATTTCCGATACGGTTCGGGGGATTCTGGACGGGCACATTATCTTGTCTCGTGAATTGGCTTACCAGAACCACTTCCCTGCCATTGATATCCTGGGCTCCATTAGCCGTTTGATGTATCACGTTGCCCATCAACAGCACAAGGATGATGCTGGGAAACTTCGAGATCTGATAGCCACCTATAAACGTTCGGAAGATATCGTCAGCATCGGGGCTTACGCCCGTGGCAGCAACCCTAAGCTGGATAAGGCCATTGCCTTTAAAGACGAGATTGATAATATCCTCAAACAGAGCGTTGAAGAGAACATTTCCTTTGATCAAAGCATCGCCAGCCTCCGGGAGCTATG
>JANWKX010000132.1 GCA_025451145.1 Vampirovibrionales bacterium | reverse complement strand
GACCCAAAAGAATTGAGTCGCGCGCTGGCAAAACTTGGCCAGGGAAAGACCCTTACCGTATTCCTGGGAGGGTGTGAAATATCGCTCAGTCGGGGTAGCGGGGGAGATGTCCAAGTCGCCATGGATTACAACCTGAAAAGCGAGGTGGCTTCCGCTGCGATGTCTAGCTATATGCTTCAACTCCTCCAAGACAAAGGGGCTAATCGCTTCATCGTTACTCACCGTATCGATGCCAAAACAGGCGCCATCAAAACCTCAGGCGCAGAAACATATCTGAATAACGGCCAAAAGGAATGTTCACATAGTGAATATGGCCCGGATACGCCTAAGGCACGGCTCGTAGAGTTGGAAGGCGCTTTTAGGGATATTCTTGCCGCTCTGAATAGTGCCGACAGTAAAGTGGATTGGTTTAACTAACGTTTGAAGACACTTCTATGCCCTGCGCAAAAAGCCATTGTTAATTAATGTGAAAGACAACGCGATTTTGGGCAATCCATGATCTTGAGGGCATTTTATTGCGCTAAATAAGGCTATGGTTTTAGGAGTAGAAGATAATAATGATCACGAAGATGTCTCAATTGAGCGTAAATCCCGCCTTCGGGCTGGCTCGCAAGGCGGCAGCCCCCCCTACCGCTTTATCAAAGGCCCGGTTTGGAGATTCCCGCCATGCTGGGGTATCGGCACCCTTGCCCCGACATATCCAGGTTTTGGATGGAATGTCCTTTGATGAAGTCGTGGCCTTTAAGGAACGAATTGCCAACAAAGTTCGCGCCGCTGCCAACGAATCATCCCCCACAGAGGGAAGCGTTTTTCGAGCCATCCTTAGCGCTCATCAAGCAGCTAGAAAGCAATCTGAACAACAATACGAAACCTATCAAGATCTCCCCATGACCCAGAGGGCCCTTATAACTGTGGCCGGGAAGGCTCCGGCGAATCCGGCACAGGTTGGATATGGGCATCTGTCTGTCAGCCAGCAACAGCTTCGCTACCAATTCCATCAGCCTAATGCACAAGCCTTAGGTCCAATCCTCAAAGCCTTGGAGAAGCAAGGGTTGATTGAGATCAAAGATGGCAACTGGTATGTGGGTTCCGATCAGCAAATTCATCCTCACGCGCCACATCCTAATGAGGTTCAGGGGGATTATAACGAAATCCATCTGACACCCTTGGGAGAAGAATTTTACCCTTGCTAAACCAGTAAGTATCCACATTGATCGGCGTTTTGATTTGGGGTTGAATCAATCCTGCTGAGCCACAATAGAAGGGATTATCCAAAACTCATGAGGAGAAGATCATGGTAAACCGCATTCAATTTTCAGGATCAACGGTCGTCAAGACACAAGGCCATCCTGATCTCCATAGAGGCCTATTTGATTTGGCCAACAAAATCCCGCCTGGTGATGACGATAGGGTAATCGGTCTATTTGGTGGTGATGTCAAAGGCACTTATATTCGGGACTCCCACAACCGTTTTTGGATGACTCCTTTGGATAAAGCGGTCAAACACCTGGTTGAGACTTATTGCCAGCAGCATCATCTTGACCAACAGACCCTCTACGCCTATGAGCGGGATTCTACCGGCGGCATGGATCAAATGGAGCGAATGGCCAAATCCCTGGGCATTGATGTCTGATTGCCATTCATACTCTTGTTTTCAGTACGTTTTCACATCCAGCAAAAGAATTTAAGCATTATTAAGTTCAGCAAGGAGAAACAGTTATCGTGATCACCCCCACTCTGCCCCTGCGGGTAAAACCGTTCTTGCCAACCCAAGGAAGCCAACCCAATACCTTAAGATTTTCAGGCCATGATATTCCCTTTAAAACGGTCCAGATTCCGCCAGGATTTATGGACTTCCTCACGCATTTTACCGATAGTAAAGACCATCAAGTGTATACGAACCTTCCTGCCGATGTGGCCCAGCAGGTGGAAGCCGCTATCCGTAAAATTCAGCGCAGTCGCCAAGGATTACGCCTGATCAATGATCCGGCCTTTCGTGAACAATGCCATTTGTATGAGGAAACCGCCGATACCCTGTTTGAAGCCTGTCAACTTGAGGCCATTGATCAGAATCTATTACCACGCAATCCGAGGGTTTCTGAATCAACCGTCCAACACGCATTTGATCAGTTATTGGGGGTTCATGGCTGGGGGGAAAAGCGCCTTGCCAAGCAGTTATTTCAAGTTCTTGTGGAAAAGTTTAACCATCGTCAACCGTGGATAGCGGCCCAAGCCAGTTGCCTGCAATTCTACAGCACCCGCGCCGGCGATGAAGTCCGCGAACTCCTGGAAGTTCTACATCTTCCTGATGCCGATGACCAGAAGTTGCGCCAACAACTTCATCTGCTGTTGGCCGATCAAAATACGGTGTTAGCCGATCCGTCAAAGCTTGCCCAGTATGTGGTGGCGGGTCAACTGACGCCTCAGCTCAAAGATCAGCTCGATATGGCAAAAGACCTTGCCAGGGAGACGGCCCGAAAAAACTTCGGTATTACGGATCCCAACGCGTTGTTACCCTATACCTTGTTTAAATTAAAGGGCCGAGTCTCTTACGAAAGCGTGTTGAAACAGAACGGTATCCAGTCGCCCAAAGGGATGATGAAACCCTATGAGGCCTTGTTTATCGCCTCACAGCTTTGCTAAAACAACCCTCTTTTTAAAAAAATAACCTTGAAAGATAATAAGAAAATGCTGAACCGGAAGCAGGAAGCGAGGATGAATCACTCATGAGAATAGCGGCCTTACACACGCCGATACAGACCATATCGCCAACTCAAGTGAGCAGGCCGAATGCCCTTAGGTTCTCAGGCAGCGGCACGTCCTTTCGTTCCGTGGGGATTCCAAATGCGTTTATGCCTTTTCTAAAATTCTTTAGTAATTGCAAGGATCAGACGGTCTATACCGATAATATCCCAGCCGATCTGGCCCAGCAGGTAGAAGCCGCCATCACCAAAATCCAACGCAATCCCCAGTGGGAAAGCCTGCTCAATGATCCGGCCTTTCGCCAAAAATGCCATATCTATACCGAAGTGGCTGATACCCTGTACGAATGCTTTATCGTCCAGGCCGTTGAGCAGAACATTCTGCCCCACAATCCCGGTACGTCATTAGAGAGTGCTCAAAAAGCCTTTCAGAGATTGTTGGAGGTTCGTGGCAACGAAGAGGGGCAGACTGCAACACAATTGCTTAAATGGATTATCCTCAAGCAGAACCAACGGCTACCTTGGGTAGAAGCCAAGGTGACTCCTCTTCAATACTACAGCACACGGGTTGGCGAAGAACTTCAGGAGCTCTTGGAAGCACTCGCACTGCCGAAAGATCAGCAACGGGCATGGGAGAAAAACCTTGGTCTGTTGTTGGTCGATCAAACAAAGGTTTTGGCCGATCCAAAGGCGCTTGCCCAATATGTGGTGGATGGCCAGTTGACCCCTCAGTTCAAGCAACAATTGGCTTTGGCCAGAGATCTGGCCATGGAGACCGCCAGAAATACATTCAATATCGACAATCCCAATGCTTTTCTGGCCTATTCGCTATTTAAGCAGAGCGGTCGCGTGCCTTACAATGACGACTACAAGCAAAAGGGGATTAAATCGCCTAAAGCCCTGATGAAACCTTATGAGGCCTTATGGGTTGCCTCCCAAATCTGCTAGACGCTAAAGCTTTATTTCTTCAATACTGTTCTTAATCGCTGGCCAGGATGCTCAAGGCTCAAAAGTAGACTCATCTTAAGAAAAGTAAAAACAGGATATCCTATTAGCAACTTTTGAAGTTGAGGACGTTTAATAGCAAGAAAGGGAACACGAAGGGTAAATATTTTTTGTGATCACACCGGCATTTCACCCCCACCTGAAAACGACCTTGCCAACAGCCCGGATGGCATCTAATGCCTTACGATTCGGCAGCCAAGACATCCCCTTTCGCCCAGTGCGAATTCCTGAAGACATAAGGCCCTTGAAGTCTTTTTTGGATGATTTTCGCGACGGCAGGGATCACAACCTTTATACCCATATTCCGGCTGAATTGGCCGATCAGGTGGAAGACGCCATCGCCAAAATCAGAGCGAGTCGCAAAGGGTTTCAACAGCTCAATGATCCAGCCTTTCGTGACAAATGCCATGTATACGAAGAAATCTCCGACACATTATTTGAATCCGCCCAGCTCAGAGCGATTGAGCGGAATCTGCTGCCGACCCATTCGAGGGCTTCTGACACGGCGGCTCAAGAGGATTTTAGAAAGTTATTGAGTGAAAGTGGAGCGGTAGACAAGAGTAGTGCGATAGCGTTATACCAAATATTGCGCCAAAAGTTTGGCCTGCAAACCCAGTGGCTTAACTTCCGTGTGGATTGTTTACATTATTACAGCACCCGGGTTGGCAGTGAATTCAAGGAACTTTTGGAGGCCTTACAGCTTACACCTGCGGAACAAAGAGATTGGCAAACCCGGCTACCACTATTGATGGCCGATCAAGATGCCGTTTTTGGGGATCCGCGCAGGTTGTCCAAGTATGTATCCGGGGGCAGCCTAACCTCGGAACTCAGAAGTGAGTTAACTGAGGCAAGGCACTTTGCCATGGATAAGGCAAAAAATGTTTTTGGCATCCAGTCTCTCGATGCATTTTTGCCCTATGCGCGATTTAAATATGGCGGCCGAACGAAGTACGAAACGATTCTGAATCAGCACGACATCCAAACCCCCAAAGGCCTGATGAAACCCTACGAAGCCCTCTTCATCGCCTCTCAACTCTGTTGAATTAATAACGACTAACCCATGTCGACGCAATCTCTGGCCTAGCATTAAGTTTTTTAGACCAAGCTACGGTCTACTGATTGTGAGTCTCCATACAAAACGACCTGGTCATTAAAATCCAAACGCATTTTGGGAATAGGCATGCTATTTCTTTTTAGGTATTATTTTTTAAATCAATTTTGACCTAAAAATAAAAAGGATATCACAATGCAGCCGATCTCTTTAAACCAACTTCCTGCTCGTTTTTCCGGATTGCCCACCGCATCTGTTCCCTCAGCAAGAAACGGGCGGTTTGCGCCCTCATCCGGCATGCGATTCGGGCATCGGATGGATGAAATTGAGGCCCTGCTGCATGCCAAAGCGTCTCTCCAGCACATTAATACCTGCCTGGATAAAATGACTGGCCTGGATAAAGAGCAAGCCGCCAAATTAATGGCCCAAGCCGTTATGTATCAGCGTTTGGATGTGGTTCAAGCGCTGAAATCCCGTGGTGTTGATTTAAATGGGCCTGTTGATGTCTATCCCATGCTCATGGGGAAAAACTATCCGTCTTTTGCCGTGATGGCGATTGATTTGGGATGTGACCTGAAGCTCATCCAGGAAGTCACCCCTGATCCCAATGGCCGGGGCGTTAAGATGAACGGCAAGGTTGTTTATACTGATTCTCCCTTGGTCGCATCCGCTGAAAAAAGCCGCGTTGATGTGATGGAATGGGTACTCTCTCAGCACGTGGATCCCAACCTGTGTGTCAACAAAGATCACAAAACGCCGCTTCAGATTACGGCAAAGCAGAGCAATACCCGGATGGCCAGATTGCTTTTAAGCCATAACGCACAAGCGGACTTAATCGGAGAAGAAGTGGTTTTTGGCAAAGATTTTCTAAAAGGCATGTACCCTCAACCAACCCCCTTGGTCGATGCCGTTGATCACGGCAACCTGGAATTGGCGGATCTGCTCCTCCAGCATCACGCCAAGGCCAATTACCAGTTTCACCAAGGCTTTGATTCAGAGGGCGAGGGGCTATTAAGAACCATCTTGAGTCTCGCCGAAGAGAAAGGGCATACCCGAATTGCGGCTTTATTAAAGCAATACGGGGCCTGATTTCATCGTTTTCATCGCCTCCCACCTTTGCTAACGTTAGGGCAAGGTTCCTAAATAGCGCTGAAGCACTATAAGCATGTCTTGGAATGAAGTGTAGAAATATTAAGCAAAATATCGAAAATTGAGGATTCCCTAGCATCAACTCAAATTTAGGGTTTTTAAAAGCAGTACAGTATCCAACTTTTCGTTTCGTTCACAAAATGAATTAAATAGGAGCCTACGCGATGACTCAGATTAATCGTCATTCAAATGCCCATCTTTGCTTTGCAGGGAAACATACCTTAACTCAAAGCCAAAGAGATGAAGCCCAAGCAGTATTAGAGAATGATGACACCTTTGATTTTAAAAATTATAAGGCAAAGCTTGCCGAATTTGTCCCAGAGGATATGAAGGATGACGTAACAGGGGATCGATTCTCTGGTCCAGATACAGATGGGACCATTTATACAGGCAATGAAATGACGCAATACTTGCAGCAGAGTGATAGCTTCGGACATCAGGATCCCCGTTTCAATGATTGACCTTATCCATCTATAAAAATTCCTAACTCAACTCTTTTTATAAGACTGGTCGAAACCCATTAGTCCCTCAAGGCCCTAATGGACCGACCATTGCCTTTCTCTGATGATTGAAGAGAAATCCATGTCCTTGTTCATGAATAATTTACTTTTGAATTCAAAGCACCAAAAAGCCCCCTGATTGAGATTAACCAGGAGGCTTTATAAACCAACGGCTGTTTGTTTAACCGCCGAAAATAGATGCTAAGGCACTAATTG
>JANWKX010000131.1 GCA_025451145.1 Vampirovibrionales bacterium | reverse complement strand
TTAGATCGCCTCTTGGCCCCATGATAAAAATATGGTTTCAGCGATGAGCCAAAACCCGGGCTAAAAGATGCTGGCGTAATCGGTAAAATAATGTTGTAAAACCCGAATAAAGATAGGCAAGGTCAATAAAAAGACACCCATGCCGATACAAGGCTTCAGAGCGAAGCTGAGCTGAAACACCTGAATCTGTTGAGCCGTCCGGTTAATAATGCCCAGAATCAGATCGACAGCCATCGTGATGACCATCACCGGGGCGATCAGTTCCAACCCCACCAGGAGGCAATTCCCTGTAATGGTAACCAGGTAATCCAGCTTTACCTGGCCAACAAAATCAGCTTGAACGGAATAAAGGGGGAAAATTTCAAAGCTGCGATAAAAGGCCTTGAGAATCCAGTAGATCCCACCCACCGAGAAAAACACGATGAGCCCCATATAGCTGAACAGTTGTTCGACCAGGGCAACTTGCTGCTTGGAACCAGGATCAAACATCATGGCAGAGGATAACCCAATCTGGTTGTTCATAAAGGCGCCGGCTGAGCTGACGACGTTTAAAATGGCCTCGCCAATAAAACCAATAAACAAGCCGACAGTGGCATTGATAAAGACCTGCAAAAGGTACCAGAGGGCGTTATCCGAGTTAATCAAGTTGACTTTTACAAATTGACCGGGAAAGGCCCAAATCAGGATAGCCGTTAACGCTAATGCCACGCTTACTTTCATGGTGACGGGGACATCTTTACGGCCAAATACCGGTGCAATAATCATAAAGCCGAGCATTCGGCTCAAAATCAGAAAGCCTGTGTCCAACATGGGGCCAAAAAATCGGTGTAACATGGCCACTTCATTTAAGACAGTGCTATAGTGGTTGCTGATCAAGGGTTTAGTCCTTATATCGAGGCGGCTTTGGAAGATTCCCAGCGGCACGGCGCTTCATATAGATTCTTTCGCCAACGCCAGCCTTGGGGTGAGGCTTTGTGGTGCGATTGATAACGCCTGATGTCGAGTCAAACATGCCACTCGCTCTGGAGGGCTGTTCCATCATGGCTTTAATTTTGCTGCCAGAAGGATGGTGGGTTTCCTTGAAAAAGTCCATTCGGCTGTTGGCCTCCCCATAGGCCAATCGAGGCTTGGGTGGCAAAACCATAGGCTCATCATGGGGGAGAACCTCCATACCCAGATGAATGGACTCCATCAAAAACTCTTTCAAGACATCCACCATCAGTGGGCCGCCAAAGATAATGAGCATAAACACCAGCAGAATTTTGGGGGCCGCGGAAATGGTCTGTTCCTGAACCTGGGTAACGGCCTGGAGAATCCCGATGATTAAGCCCACCCCAGCGGCAAGGAGTACTGCCGGTAAAGAGAGTAAAAGGATTAACCAGATGCCATGTCCTGTATGTCCTAATAAGATATCCACTGTTTGATATCGTCCTCTTCTAGTTGTAGCTATGAACCAGCCCGTTTAAGATCAGGCCCCAGCCGTCCACGGCAATAAAAATCAGGATTTTGAAGGGTAATGAAATGATGGTTGGAGACAGCATCATCATCCCCAAGGCCAGAAGAATATTAGCGACGACCAGATCCAGTACCGTGAAGGGGATAAAAATCAGGAACCCAATTTCAAAGGAGGTCCTCAGTTCGCTAATCATAAAGGCCGGGGCAACTTCCCAGATAGAAAGCTCTGACGGAGATTTGGGCGGCTTTTTACGAGTCATCTCGATAAAATAGGCCACGTCCTGTTGTCGGGTTTGACGCATCATAAACTCTTTTAAGGGCTGAGAGGCTTCCGTCATAATGGCAATGATGGACTCCTGATGCTGAATCGGCTTTTCAACCCGATGGTACATCTCGCCGAATACCGGTCCCATGGTGTAAATGGTCAGGATTAGAGAAATTCCCACCAAAACCACCCCTGGAGGAACTTGTTGAGTCCCCAAAGCGGTTTTAAGGATGGATAAGACAATGACATAGCGTGTAAAACTGGTGAGGCTGACCAATACAAAGGGCAGCAAGCTGAGCAGCCCCATCAGAATCATCAGTTGGAGGGCAGGATCCAGTTTTCCAAAAAGCTGTTCCATGGGTTTCCTACTTTCCTCCCAAATGGGTCAATCGGTCGTGGAACACCATTTTGAGACTCAGGCCAAAGCGTTCCCAGAGGGTTTCGGGTTGTTGGTAGCTGGCTTGGGTGTTTGTTACAGAAAGCACAGGAGCTGATATCGAGGCCATTTCAGTCTCAAATGGTTGTTCTGTTTGAAGTGTGGTTAAGAATTCGGTTTTGTCGACGGTGGTCGAAATCAAGAATCGCTCTTGGCCATAGCCCACCACATATAACCGTTTTCTGGGCTCAAGTTCAATCATGGATTCCACATGCAAAGGGGATTTGGGATTGATGGCGAGGGGAGAGGAGCCAGTGAGTTGCGGGTTTTTTTTGAGATAAAAGAAGGCGCCGTACAGCAGAAAAATCATGCCACCAGTGGCGAATAAAAAATTAAGTAAATAGTGACCCATTACGTCCAATCCTCGTCATTTTCAAAGTCTGATTCGTCTAAGTCCAGGTCCATCATGTCGTTTGAACCACCAGCGGAAGGAAGCGGCTCATCAAAGGCATTTTGTGAAGGAGAAATTAAATTCCCCGAAGCGTTCAATGCGTTTTCTGATGTTTCTTTGGGTTCCATGACCCCTTGGATACGGACGCCAAACTTATCGCCCAGTACCAGTAACTCACCCCAAGCCACCGGATGACCTTCAATTTCAAGGTGAATTTGACTGTCCATCAAATCCCCGATTTCAATCACAAGCCCTTTTTCCATTTCTTTCAGACGTTTTAACGGGAGTTTAATCGGGTTAAAGGCAGCGGTGACTTCTACTTCCAGGTTATCCCAGATGGTTTGTTTTAAGGGTGTTTCGTTTGGCATAATGCTTGTTCCTTGTTCTGCTTTAAAACCTGGTAACTGGAGCTGAGGGGGTAAGGTGACCGGGACCTTAAACCAGCCTTCTGCACCATGAATAAACCATATCCCGGCATGGCTGTTTTCCAGAAAAACAACATCACCTGGCTCAAGCTGTTGAATGTCTTCTAACTTGGCTTTGGTCGAGCCAACCCGGCACCTGACTAGTCCTCGGGCAAAGAGGAGATTCTCTTCGGGAATGGTCCACGTGGACTCTGGAGGTGTGTCTGCCTTTAAGGCTTTAAGACAGCTTTGGGGTGCCGTCAGGATCAATAAATTACTGTTTTCAGCTTCGCCTTCCAAGGCCCAAACCATGTGCATCATGGGCTCTTTATCGCTGAAGGGCACTCCATTTTTGGGCGATTTGATTAAGCCTGGCATGAGGGTCTGAAACAGTTTGCGAGTAAACTGCTCTAATAAAAAGACTTCAAAACTCCGAATATCCGCTAGAGTAAAGTCTGCTTCACTGGGGGATTTCCCCAATTGGCTTTCAAATAAATGACGACACAAATCTTCGGAAATGCGCAGTTGGGCCCAGCGTTTTCCGGCCTGATCCAGGCCTTTCTGGGCGACGTAGTAATCCTGAAGATGCCAATAATAATGCGGATTTTCAGCAATGCTTAAGAGTCGAACCTGCAGGTCCAGCATCCAGAAGGACTGAAAAACGGCCTCAAGCTGAGGGCTGAGTTCAGACGCCGGCTTCAGGAGGGATTGAGGCAAAACCTCGACCACACCTTGCCGTTTTTGATTTTTCAGATTGGATTTTAAGGCCAGTCCATCCATCTAAAACGCAACCTTCCAACTCTCCCAACCCCTAAAATACCGTTTTTGAAGGATTTGAACATCATCTTCCTGAAGGAGAGGTCGGGCATTGGCTAGGATGGGTATAGAAATCCTTCGACACATCAAAGTGGGAGAAGTGGGAGCTTATAGAGAAGTGTCATCTGATAAAGGCTCCTGTCAAGCACCTGATGGTCTCATCCATTGGCAATGGCACACATTAAAATCGTGATGAAAACCTCAGGCTAGCAAAAATGGAGATTGACGGGGTTTATTAGAGAAGGCTTTTATGGGTTCAACAAAATCAGAAAGGTGAACATCATGACAATGGCAATTCCCCCATCCATCGGTTCTGCCCATACGGTTCGCTTTGGTCGTCGTGGGTTAAAACCTCAAGAGGCAGAAGAAGTTCGGGCATGGTTAAAGACTCAAGCGGGAAATGACTCGGAGACGCTTCCACTGGTACCTGATCTTTCGACCATTTATGACCCACCGCCAAGTAATGTCTTTATCCGTTTTATTACGGGGCCCTTTCGCTTTATGAAGAGGTCACTTGAGAGAAGGTTAGATCTAGCTGAAGTTGAAAAGCTGAACAAAGAGCTATTATTCTACGATGTGCTTCCTTCAAAGTACGTAGCGGTCCATGTCAAGAGCTTTAGAAGTTTAAGGAAAGCTCAAAAGAAATTAAAATCAATGCAAAAGCTAAAAGAATTTACGGGGTTGTTATCCAAATCGGTCCTTACGGCTTCTTTCAGTGTCCGTGGGACAAAAGATAATCATGGAAGGCCTTATTATCAAGCGATTTCTGCGGTTACATATCATCGAGACCCTCCTGCCCCAAGCGATGATGATGTAGTGCCCTATCAAGCTGATCAGCCCTTTGCTGAAGGCGATTGAAGCTCTCTTAGGCGCTCTTTAAGATGCTGATAGGCTGCGTCTAGTTGTGATTCGGAGAACGAAATGCCAGTCCATAAGCTAAAGGCTTGCGCTCCTTGGGCCACCAACATGGCAAGGCCATCATAAGTCTGAAGATTCAGGGCACGGGCTTCCCGAAGCAATCGGGTTTCCAGTGGGTTGTAGATGAGATCATAGATTATGGCATCTTTGGGGAGTTGGGCTAAATCATTACTGCTGAGAGGTGTTGTCTCTGGGTGAGGCGCCATGCCCACGGGTGTCGTGTTGATAATGGCTTTGAAATCAGCATATGGAAGCGCTGCAAGATCTGTTACGGCCTCAATCCGAGTGGGATTGCCATGGAGATGTTGATGGGCCATCTCATGAGCAATTATGATCGTGTCTTGAGCGCGATCGAGATTTCGGGCCCGGATGAATAGCTTTCCGACCTGGCATTGGAGCAGGCCATCCAATACGGCACGACTGGCTCCGCCTGCGCCCAGAACCAATACGTTTTGACCAACCAGACGTTCACGTTGTGTTTGAGGAATCGGGGATAAAAATCCCTCTACATCAGTGTTATGCCCAATCAGTCTTTCGCCTTCAATGAGGACGGTATTGACTGCACCGATACGTTCTGCTTCGGGTGAGAGCACATCCATCTGGTCTTTAAGCCTGACCTTATAGGGAATGGTGACATTAAAGCCCCTTAAACCAGAGTGATAGGCTTGCTGAATCCAATCCTCAAGTTCTTTAGGCGGAATTTCAAAGGGTTGATAGGTCCCTTTGAATCCGGTTTCCTGAAAAAAAAACTGATGTAGTACAGGTGAAAGGCTATGTCCCAAAGGATAGCCTAGGAGTCCCAGTTGAATCGGGAGATTGTCAGACTTTGGCAAGGGCTAAGACCTTGTCTAAGGCCTGGGCGACATCCCGTTTTAAATCTTCAGCGTCTTCAATACCCACAGACATCCGGACCAGGTTATCGGTAATCCCGATGGCGTTTCGAACCTGAGGCTCAATGGAAGCATGGGTCATCAGGGCAGGATGTTCCACCAGGGATTCCACCCCCCCCAGGCTTTCGGCCAAGGTGAAGAGTTTGAGGGATTTCATAAAGGTCCGGGCTTCATCGAGGCCCCCTTTAACCCGAACAGCAATCATGCCGCCAAACCCAAGCATCTGGCGTTTGGCTAAATCATATTGAGGATGAGAAGGTAAGCCAGGATAGATGACCGATTCCACGCCAGGATGTTTCTCCATGAATTGCGCCAGGCTTAAGGCATTGGCTTCATGGGCCTTCATCCTGAGTGCCAAGGTCTTCAGGCCTCGTAATGTCAGCCATGAGGCAAAGGGATCCGGTGTGGCACCGAGTGAATTTTGGTGAAACCGTAACGCTTGAGCATGGGTATCGTCTTTTAAGATTAAGGCGCCTCCTACCACGTCGCTATGGCCGCCAATATACTTGGTGGTGCTATGCAGAATGATATCTACTCCTAAAGCAAGTCCTCGCTGGAAATAGGGTGAGGCAAAGGTATTGTCTAAAATGGTGATGAGCTTGTGGGATTTGGCGATGGCCACCATGGCTTCAATATCCACCAGTTTTAAGAGAGGATTTGTTGGGGTTTCCAGGTAGAGGGCCTTGGTATTGGGACGAACCCGCTGACGGACCAAATCCGGCCGTGTAAAGTCCACGAATTCCACATCGATGCCGTAAGGCCGGAAGACCTTGTCAAAGAAACGGTAGGTGCCACCATAGACGTCATCGCCGCAAAGAATGTGATCACCCGGTTTAAACAAGGCCATACTGAGGGTGGTTAACGCGCCTAAGCCACTGGCGAAACAAAGGGCATGGTGTCCTCCCTCCAGATCGGCCAGGCAACCTTCCAGAGCCGAACGGGTTGGGTTTCCGCTTCGGGAATAATCATAGCCTTTGTGCTTTCCAGCGTCCTGTTGCTCAAAGGTAGAGGTCTGGTAAATCGGTGTAATCACAGCCCCTGTCTCCGGATCGGGGGCTTGGTGGCTATGGATAGCCAGCGTGGCAAATTGATAGGCTTTGGGATCCAGTTCTGTCATGGCAAAAATCCGTGCTCCTTCATCCATTCATCGTTATACATTTTGGTCAGGTAATTGCGACCGGTATCATGAGCAAACAGGACAACGGTTTTCCCGGTCGAATCAATTTCACTCAGTAATTTGCGAAACCCGGCAATGACCGATCCGGTTGAACCGCCCGCTAATATCCCCTCAATCTGGGCAAGTTCCCGTGCCGCCAAAAAGGCTTCTTTATCACTGGTTTGAATGATTTTATCCACAACCGTTGGATCATAAATGGGTGGGTGATAATCATAGCCGATACCTTCGACTAGATAACTGCCTGGCTCATCGCCACCATAAACTGAACCAAAGGGATCAATGGCGATAATCTGTATTTGTGGATTTTGCTCTTTCAGATAGCGCCCAATCCCGGTAATCGTACCACTGGTACCGATGCCAGCGATAAAATAATCAATTTTCCCTTGGGTTTGCTGCCAAATCTCAGGGCCTGTACTTCGGTAATGCGCTTCCGGGTTATTGGGATTTTCCAGTTGGTTTAATACCACGGTATTTGGATTTTCACGGGCCATTCGTTCAGCCACTTCAACATAGTTATCCGGATGGCCATGGGGGGCTTCTGTTGGGCACCAAATCACATCTGCGCCTAAGGCTTTCAGGAGGTAGTATTTCTCCATACTCATTTTCTTAGGCATAGTAATAATCACACGGTAGCCTTTAATGGCCCCGGCCATCGCAATCCCTAAGCCTGTATTGCCGCTGGAAGGTTCAACGAGTGTGTACCCGGGTTTAATACGGCCTTCTCGTTCGGCTTGTTCAACCATAAATATCCCGATTCGGTCTTTACTGGAGCCATTCGGGTTGAATTGTTCCAGTTTTGCCAAAACGGTGCATTGGAGAGATGCTTTAAAGAGACGGTCCAAACGGACAAGCGGTGTCCATCCCACCGTATTAATCATACTTTCAAAAATGTCACCCCGATGACTCAGTGTTGTTGATGGGCCCACAAGAAATATCCTATTTGCGAACGATTTGAAACACCGCTATTTTAGCAGAAATCCATCGGATTAAAAAATGGCCATCTGTCCTGATAGAAATCAATTCCCGGGAAGCAAGATTCGCTTTAGATAGAGCACTGGAGGACTTGATCCAGATCCGGCTCTGCTAAAATGCGGTTAGGGTCAATGGGAGGCAAGTGATTGTTTTTGAGCAACTCTTCGGTGCCAAAGCGGTCAATGAGGTGATCGATAAATAAAATGCCGTTCAAGTGATCCAGCTCATGTTGAATCGCCCGGCAAAGCAGGCTGCCAGGTTCTGGTGTAACGGTAAACGTTCGGCCTTTGGCATCTTTAGCTCGGACAGTGATTTTGGCGTAGCGTTTGACATCAATAAAAACATTGGGGAAACTTAAGCAGCCTTCCCAACTGACAATGGCCCCTTCTTTTTTCACAATCACCGGATTAATAAAGACCATTTGGGGCATGGGCTTCTCATCGGTGGAGCAATCCAGCACAAAAATGCGTTTTGATTCACCCACTTGGGGGGCGGCCAAGCCGACGCCATTGTATTCATACATGGTGTCAAACAGATCATCCACCAGTTTTTGGATTCTAGAGGAGACCTTCGGGACTTCTTTCGCAGGTGTCCGTAGAACGGGGTCGCCATAATGAACAACTTTAAGAATGGACATATGAACAAGCCTTATGGAGCGGAGTATTGCGTATATCACTCCATTATACCCGAAGTTAAGGCTGATTACATCCCTTCAAGAGCGGATTTCGCTCAACAGTGGTGCATCTGTATATTCTGCGGCTATCAGTGGGCAAAAGTCAGGTTTGAGTGGGGCTCCTCCAAAATGAAGCCGCTAGCTGGTTGAAGCGGAAGGGGGTGCTTCAGGACCCACAAAGATTAAACGCTTTAACGTTTTTAAATGCGCTTCATCGAGTCCGAGACAGGTCCCAAAAAGGAGTTCAAACAAGGCTTGGGAGTGTTGATGATGAAAAATAGCTTCTAAAGTACCCGGTTTGATAATGATCTTTTCTTTGATTAACGCCGTTTCAATTTCACGAAGCACTCGCCTGGTTCCCTCGTTGTAATTTAATTGGTGTTTGGACTCCCATTTGGCGAGCCTATCCACAACAGGAGCCAGGTTAAAGGGATCTGCCTCTAAATGCTTGCGATTGGGAGCCGGTTCGGTTGATACTCGGACTGCCAGCCAGGGCAGGTGTTTAAAGGGATAGTAGGCATCAGGTGATTGATTCGGACTTCCTTCAGAAAGCTTTTGTAATTTTGCCTTCAGGCCAGTGGCTTCTGAGGCATCCACATGAAGGGTTAAGCTGGCTGGCTGGGCGTCTAAATTTAAGTCTGCAGTCCCATTTTGCAAAGACACGTTTTTATCATGCAGGGCTACCAATAAGGCCTGGACATGGGTTGCTACAGCCAAGCGATTCACGACATTTTTGGGTTGATAAGGGCCTTGAAAAACAAAGGTCAGTAAATCTTGAAACCGTTCACCTGCTGCATCGCCCAGGGCATGAAACGTTTCGCCTGCGGTATCACCTAAGGCTTTAAGGTCAGCCCTTGCCTCATTAACGTTGGTTGGAAGGAGGCCACGGAGGGCATGAACACGATCGTTGGCAGAGCGAAGGAAGGCAATAAATGATTGAATGAGCGCAGGAAACTGGGCGTTGGGTGTGGGACCGCCATTGGGTTCAGTGGAAGATTTTCCATGGCGTCGGCCAAACCGCATGGGCTGAACCATAGATGGGTAAGAAGAACGAACGGTTTGGATGGTCGTCATCGAACAAGAGCCCTCCCACATATCAACTCAATCATCGTGCTAACACGTCCCAAAACTTGATGGACCCTGATTTTATCTGAATTCTGTTAAAATCGCAATCCAGGGTTGAGGATGTTTTTGGAGAATTCAGACGTCTGGTATTGATTTTCGATGGTATCAGCCATTTAGACATAAATCGTTACAGCCTTCGTTATTCAATCCGATACGTTGCTTTATATGGAATCTTCAGTAGGCGGGACTAGACAGATGAGGCCATAATCTCCTGAAATTGGGAACCAAAGATTGTGGTCTGGATCTGTTCTTTGGACGTAAGTCACCCAGTTATTAATGACAGTCTGGGCAAGGGCTTTTGAGGCTTCTGGTAGGTTGGATTCAGCGATAAGATCTCGGAAAAACTGGATGGATTGGCTCGGGTTTTGGAGTAAGAATTTATGAAAACCCTCTTTGATGGTTCTTTCTGGCGCAATTGAAACACTTTTACCTTGGGCTTCAAAAGACCTTTTAAATTCGTCTTCCTTAGCCTGCATTGCGGGGCTTTGAACTGCGCCACTATCTGTTTCGATAAAGGCCTTGTTACGAGGGTTTGGAGCATAGCTAAAGGTTACAGAAGGCGAAAGGCTGCCACGTTGTGGCTTAACATCAATATGCATGGTGCCTGCAAATCGGGGTGCTTTGAGCTGTGCTAAATGTGCGGATATTGGATTCATGGCTAACCTCGTATAGGCGTCTTTTGCATTTTTTAAGCGCTTGTTAGGGGAATAACGTGGCTCAAAAAATAAAATTGCCAAAAATAATCAAGGGTCTTGATAAAATTTAACCCTAAGAAGATACCGTGACTGTTTCAGTAGGAGGATATTTTGGGTATAGGATGATTACAAAGGCAAAATTGAGCTGTTAATTGATCATGGCAAAGCAACGCCTCCGGTTTCAAAATGAAACCCGACAAACCATCCTGGGTGATAAGATTCTCCAGGCGGATACCTATTTCACACGTTTATTTGGGCTCCTGCCTCGTTCAGGGTTACAGCCCGGGGAGGGGCTCTGGATACTACCTTGTAAGGATATTCATTCCATCGGGATGCGGTTTGAGTTTGATGCCCTGTTTTTGGACGCGGATCTGGTGGTGATCCACCTCATTCAGCGGATGAAACCCCTTCGAATTTCCCCGTTTATCCGCCAGGCCAAAAGCGTTTTGGAACTCCCTCCAGGTGTGATTGAGCAAACCGAAACCCAAATGGGAGATCATCTGATTTACACGGCGTTGTAACTCGAAATAATGGAAATACCCTCATAAAATAGCATATTTTGTGCTGTGTGCCTTAAGCAGATGCTTATGGCCAAAGTCTGGATCCTGCACTATACTGAAAAGTAATCAAAACGTTTCGTTTGTGGAGGATGAGGCAGTATGGGTGAGTTGGCCGAAGCAGTGGATGTTGTCATTGTCGGAGCCGGTCCGGCGGGTTTAGCTGCTGCATTGACCCTTGCAAAAGCAGGCAAGGAAGTTGTCGTTTTGGAGCGTGGCGAATTTGTCGGCGCGAAAAATGTGTTTGGAGGGGCTATTTATACCCAGCCAACAGCCGAGATTTATCCGGAATTCTGGAAATCTGCCCCGGTGGAGCGTTTTAATGCAGAACATCGTTTTGCGCTGTTGACCCAGGATTCGGGGGTGACGGTAAGCTACAAAAGCGAACATCATATGCATGAGCCTCATTACAACAGTTTTACGGTTCAACGTTCCCAGTGGGATCGCTGGTGCGCGGAACAAGCTGAAGCCGCTGGTGCCTACATCGTTACCCAAACCGTTGTTCGAGATTTGCTCTGGGATGGTGAACAGGTAGTTGGCGTGAAAACCGACCAGGAAGATTTTCCGGCACGGCTGACCATCATTGCCGATGGCGTTAATTCCTTGCTGGTTGAAAAAGCAGGCCTTCGTAAGCATATTCCCAAACCCTCAGAGGTCGCCCTTGGGGTCAAAGAGGTCATTCGCCTAGATGAAAACCTCGTTAATAATCGCTTTAATTGTGAAAATGGCAGTGGGGTGATTTACACCATTATGGGCGGGGCCATGGAAGGCATTACCTCCATGGGTTTTTTGTATACCAATAAGGCCTCTATCGTGGTGGGATTAGGGGCTTCGCTCTATGATCTCCAGCAAAAATGCATTAAACCCTATGAATTGTTGGAAAAATTCAAGCAACACCCCATGATTCGGCCGTTAATCGCAGGCGGTGAACTGGAAGAGTATTCGGGACATATGATCCCGGAAGGGGGCTTTCATTCGGTGCCTAAGCTCTATGGTAAAGGCGTGATGGTGGCAGGAGATGCCGCCATGTTGGTCAACAATGTCCATTGGGAAGGGACCAATCTTGCCATGGCCAGTGGGCGATACGCCGCAGAAACCGCTATTCAGGCGTTGGTATCCAACGATTTTAGTGAATACCAGTTGGCGCTCTATGAAAAACTCTTGCACAGTAGCTATGTGATGAAGGATTTGGAAACCTATCGGGATATTCTCCCCACGGTGGAACGCCATAGCGATATCTTTATGGGTTTTTACCCGAAAGAGATCAACCAATTGATGGCCACCTTGGTTGAAGTCGATAGTGTGCCCAAAAAGGAAAAAATGAAACGCTTTGTGGGGCAAACACTGAAAAAACGGTCCATTCCCAGAATGGTGATGGATATGTTGAGAATAGGAGGGCCGATTGTCCGATGAGCACATCAGAAAGCATTCCCCAGTCTACTATTGAAGAGAAGCTGTTTACCGTTAAGTACAAACCGGGGCCCAGTTCTCATTTAATTCCCAACCAGGATCATTGCCAAATCTGCCCGACAAAGGCTTGTAATTACTTTTGTCCGGCCAATGTCTATCATTGGGATCCAGAGCAGCACCGAAACCTGGTGGCCTATGAAAATTGTTTTGAATGTGGGGCCTGCCGACTTGGGTGTACGTATCAATCCATTGAGTGGTTTTATCCCAAAGATGGCCATGGTGTGACCTTTCGTCACGGCTAAGGCTGAAATGCTCCAATAAAACCCATACAAAACAGAAAGACTGAGGGCCTATAACGTCACCCTCAGTCTTTTGTCATGATTGGCGAATTGCTTAGGATGGATCGGCAGCCTTGGTCTGTTGGGCGCCTTGACCCGCCTGGGTGCAGACATAGTTCATTCTACGGGCTTCAGAGCTATCCGGTTTAATTGGGAGCACTTTTTTCTCCATCGATTCATCGTAACCCAAGAAGTGCCCATCAATGGCCATTACTTCCATCGGATTAACCTGCATCACGGTTTTATTGGTGCAGTCGTAGGCATGGGTAACCATGTACATATTGGCGTTATAGCCATACTTAATCCGAACGGGGTGCAGGAAATTATTCACAATGCCTTTCTCATTGGCATAGACACGATCCTTTTTCACCTTGATGCTGTCAGTATCCACATACGTGGTTTCTTGTTTACTGGTGTCCACGGCGACCCATTTGGAGGCTTGGGCAGCGATGGGGAGCAGGGCTAAAGCCAACCCTAGGGATAATAAAGCAAAACGATTCATCACAAAGACCTCTACTTAACGAATGGTGCCTTAAGTATATCATCACAGGCTTTTCCATGCACTCAAGCAATCCGATTTGGAAGGATTTTAGTTATTTAAAGTATAAAAACAATTAATGAAATGTTTTGTGATTTAAGACCCAGAATGCGCAAAAAATAATATAAAAAAGTTTTTAAATATATATACAGATCTCATATTTTAGCGGGGTTACTGATCAATCAGAGGGAGCGTACCACGTGAGTGAGCAAAATCATCAGCCAGAAGAAAACCAGTCCAACGACTTAGCTTCAGAATATATGAAGGTCGATCGGCGTTATCGTGAATCCAAGTACTTTTTAATGGATCAGCTGCGTTATGCCGAATCCGTCAATGATTTTCGTTCAGTCAAGCAGGCCATTATGCGTTCGACTGAATTCAACCTGGCAAAACGAGCCTTTCAATTCGCCAAAGCCGCCATTCCCGTTCAAGATGGCCGATAAATAGGGTTATCTGTAGGTAACGGGTAATTGTTTGGCAAGCTGCTGCTTTAGCTTGTCGATCGCCTGATCAATCTGTTGATCCGTTAAGGTTTCCTGAGCGGATTGCAAGGTCATCCGATAAGCCAAACTGCGATTCTCTTCGCCAAGCTGAGGGCTTCGGTATTCATCAAACAGCTCAATCGTTTGCAGCAAAGGTTCTTGCGCTTGATTGAAGGCCGATAAAATTTGCTGATGCGTCACACTAAGGGGTGCCAAAAAGGCGATATCCCGTTTTACGAATGGGAACGCCGACAGTTTAGCAGAAACCAACTGTTCCTGCTTTTTCTCCAGCACTTGTTGCAGGATTTCGACATTAAATTCAAAGAGATAAACGTGATGCTTTATCTTGAGCCGCTCTTGTAAAGCAGGATGGAGTCTGCCGACAAATCCAAAATCTTGTTTGCCAAGCTTAATCTTGGTGCTTTGGCCTGGATGAAGGGATTCCATATCGGTTTCTGACATCCACCGGGCTGAAGATAAGAGATTTAATTGACCTAAAAGGCTTTCGATAACGCCTTTTGCACTATAAAAATCGGTTTCCAACCGCTCATGCCATTCTCCTTGTCGGAGAGAACCCATCATTAATCCACTGAGATAAAGAGGCTCAGAGACACCTGCGGATTTCTCCTCCGGGACACTCACTTTGGCATACGTTTTCCCCAGTTCGAAGCACCACAAGGATTCATTCCCCTGGGCTTGGTTATACCGGGCAACTTCCAGCAGATTGGGAATCAAGCTTTGACGCAGAAACGTATGATCGACTGAGTGAGAATTCGTGACAGAAACGGTTGTTTCGGGGTCTTGGGAAAAGCCGGTTTGTTTCAGAATATTGTCGCCAATCAGCGATAATGTGGCGACCTCGGTTAAGCCAGAGCCCATCAAGGTGGAGCGAATGTGGTTTAACAGGTGGCTTCGATAGGATCGAGTGGGTGCGCCTGACTCTTGGGGCAGGTGATACGGGATTTGATCATAGCCATAAATCCGAATGATTTCTTCAATGAGATCAATCTCTCGGGTGACGTCATGCTGCCTGAATGAGGGGACTGAAACATTCCATTGCCCTGGTGTTTCGGCAGACGTCATGGAAAACCCAAGGAGGGATAGGCTTTGTTCAATTCGCTCCGTTGGTATGGATAATCCCAGGATTTTCTCCAGGCGAGCTTGGGATAAATCGATTTTAAGCGGCTGTAAATGACGGTGATCCGCACTGGCAACAGATTCCAGACTGGCATTAGCATGCTCTTGTAAAAGCTGAATCGCCCGGTTAAAAGCATAGACACAGGCTTCCGGATCAATGCCCCGCTCGTATCGGGCAGAAGCTTCAGTTCGAAGACCAACTGCTCTGGCATTTTTTCGATTACTGGCTGGAGGAAAAAGGGCAGATTCCAGGAACACCCGCTGGGTTGAATCAGAGATCTCCGTTTCAGCACCTCCCATTACCCCGGCTAGGGCAATGGGTTTATCATGATGGGTCACCACCACGTTTTGGGGGCTTAGCGTTCTCTCAATGTTATCTAAGGTCACCAGGGTTTCAGAAGCACGGGCAGATCGAACGTTGATAGTCCCCTTGTTGCCCAATTGATTGGCATCAAAGGCATGGAGCGGCTGGCCCGTTTCCAACATCACATAATTGGTGATATCCACCACGTTGTTTAAAGCCCTAATCCCGGCACTTTGAAGGCGATGACGTATCCAATCGGGGCTGGGTTTTAATTGAACCTGGTTTAAAACGGCTCCAGCATAATACTGGCACACCTGAGGTTCAGGAAGTTCAACTTGAAAGGGGCTAGGGGTTTTGGATTGCAGTACTGGCGGCTGAGGCAGGGTCAACGGTCGTTGGAATAATGCCGCTACTTCCCGTGCAACCCCAATCATGGACATTAAATCCCCACGGTTGGCGTTTGGCGTCACATCTAACACCGTATCCGGGGTTAGTTGAAGAACCGCTTTCAAATCCCGTCCCAAATCTGCTGGTGTGGTTAGGTGATGAATCGGCCAAAGGCCATCTTCTTCTACCGTAAACTGATCTTCTAAGCCTAACTCTCCAATAGAACAAAGCATACCGGTGGATTGTACCCCTCGAATCACAGCAGGGGTGAGTTCAAAAAGCTGGTTATCTTTGCGGCTGATAACGGATGCCCCAATTTGGGCATAGGGTACAATCATCCCTGGCGTCAGGTTGGAGGCGCCACAAACCACCTGATTGGATCCCAAGGGGCCAAGATTTACGGTGGCCAGGCGGAGCCTGTCTGCATTGGGATGCGGCTCAACGGCTTCGACTTTACCTACTACTACGCCTGAAAACCGGCCCCCCAGCTGTTCAATGGCTTCGACTTCCAGGCCGGCATTGGTCAATGCCTCGGCAATGGCCTCAGGAGACAGATCCTTGATATCAACATATTGACTCAACCACTCTAAAGAAACCCGCATCGATGGTTATCCCTTAAACTGTCGTAAAAAACGAATATCGTTATTGTAAAACATCCTCAAATCCTGAATGGAGTACTTGAGCATGGCCAAGCGCTCAACGCCCATCCCAAAAGCAAAGCCTTGATAGTGTTCAGGATCAATTCCAACCCCTTTAAGAACATTGGGGTCAACCATACCGGCTCCCAGGATTTCCAGCCAGCCATGGTGTCCACAGGTCCTGCAGCCTTCGCCATTACAGAGGATACATTGAACGTCAACCTCTGCGCTGGGTTCGGTGAAGGGGAAAAAGCTGTTTCTGAATCGGGTGGGACGCTCCTGGCCAAAAAAGCGCTTGATAAACTCATGCAACGTGCCTTTTAAGTCGGCAAAGGTGGTGCTTTCATCTACCCAGAGGCCTTCAATCTGATGAAATAAAACCCCTTTACGGCTGCTGACTTCTTCGTTTCGATAGACCCTGCCTGGTGAAACGACTCGAACCGGTGGGCGATGCTGTTCCATATGTCGGATCTGCGCGTTAGAGGTCTGGCTTCTGAGCAACACATTGGGCCCCACATTGGTGTAAAAGGTATCCTGCATATCCCGTGCCGGATGATCCGGTGGGAAGTTCAAGGCCTCAAAGTTGTAGTACTCGGTTTCCACTTCCGGGCAAAAATTGTCATCAATGGCGGAAAAACCCATGCCATAGAAAATATCCAGGACCTCTTGGGTAACCAACGTGAGGGGGTGAGGACTACCCATGGGTTGATAGGTCCCTGGCATGGTAATATCCAGAGTTTCTTTGGAAAGGCGTTCTTTCATTGCCTCTTTTTTTAAGGCTTCCAGACGATTTTGGAGCAGTCCTTCAATAGCATCACTGATCTCATTGGCTAAAGCACCAATGACAGGTCGTTCCGATTCAGAAACCTCTTTTAATCCCCGTTTAATGTTGGTCAGGCGACCTTTTCGCCCCAAAAATTCGACTCTTAAGGTCTCAATTTCTTCTAAGGTAGTGACATTGGCAAGGGCGTTTTGGGCTTCATCACGGAGTTGATGAAGTTGGGATTGGATATCGTGGCTGACTGGACTCATGCAAGGTTTCCGCTTAACAATTGACGTGCAATGACAAGACGCTGAACTTGGCTGGTGCCTTCCACGAGTTCCGTACATTTGGCATCCCGGAAATAGCGCTCCACAGGAAAATCCTTGGTGTACCCATAGCCGCCAAAAATCTGGACGGCCTGGTTGGCTGAACGCATGGCCACTTCTGAGGCATAGAGCTTGGCCATGGAGGCTTCCTTGCCAAAGGGCTTGCCAGCATCTTTTAGTCGTCCCGCATGATACACCAAATGTCGAGCCGCTTCTATCTCCGTCGCCATATCGGCCAATTTGAACTGAATCGCTTCAAAGTCGGCAATGGATTGGCCAAACTGCTTTCGCTGCTTGGCGTATTTAATGGAATCCGCCAAGCAGGCTTCCGCAATTCCTAGCGCCATAGCGCCAATACTGATTCGACCGGCATCCAGGCTGTTCATAAAGACTTTAAAGCCTTGTTCCGGCTCCCCTAATAGGTTTTCTTTGGGGACTTTCAGATCTTCAAAGACCAGTGTGCCCCAATCCGATCCTTGAATTCCCAGCTTCTCATCGCCGGGCTCAACCTGAAAGCCTGGCATGCCTTTCTCAACGATAAAGGCTGAAATCCCCTTGTGATCCGGATGGGTTTTATCGGTTCGGGCCGTCATGACGAAAATATCTGCCAAGTGGCTGTTGGTAATAAAGATTTTGCTGCCGTTGACGACAAAATGGCCGTTAACGGACTCGGCCTTGGTCAGCCCGCTTCCGGCGTCTGATCCGGCATTGGGTTCCGTCAGACCAAAGGCGGCCATTTTTTCTCCGGAAATTAAAGCGGGTAAGTATTTTTGTTTTTGCGCTTCGGTGCCGTAGTTGAAAATCGGCAGAATTCCAACGGTCGTATGAACGCTTAAGGTCACAGCCACCGAGGCAGAGGCTTTGGCCAATTCTTCAATCACCAGTAAATAAGATAAGTTATCGGTTCCAAGACCGCCATAGGTCTCTGGAAACTGCAGGCCCGTCAAACCGGCTTCCGCCATTTTCTGCCACACCGCCCAAAGATGTTGCTTGTCTTGTTCAATATCCTTTACAACTGGCCGAATCACAGCGTCTGAAAAATCCCTGGCCAGTTGCTGTATTCCCTTTTGGTCTTCTGTCAGAAACATGAACTTGACGACCCCTTAAGCCTTCCTCAATAATCCATTTTAAATCACTTAGAAACTGTGTCATTTTAGCGTAAATGGTGAACAAACGACAATGTATGATCTCATTGCCCTATCGGGTAAACAATTTGCCGGGAAAGATTTATTTGCCGAGTATCTGCTTCAGGAACTGCCCGAATACTCGAAGACGCCTCTGGCTAGGGCCATTAAAGAGGAATTTGGCCATCTGTATCGATTAACCCCCAGTGAAATCGAATCCCATAAAAGCGTTTACCGCCCGGGATTAATTGCCTTGGGGCAACGACGACGTGAACAAAACCCTGATTATTGGTTGGATAAAGTCTTGAATCTGCCTGGTTCAAAAATTATTTCGGATGTCAGGCTCCAACGGGAATTTGATCGATTGAAGCAGCGCCATGCCTTTTTAATTCGGATTGAATCCGATCGTAGTGCCCGGGAACAACGGGGGGCTCTGGTTCACGAAAATGATGCCACGGAGTGTGAGCTGGATCAGACTCAAGGCTGGGATGAAGTGGTGGTGAATAACGGATCTCGCGAAGAGTTAAAGGCCATTGCCAAGCAGATTGCGGCAAAAATCAAACGAGCTTAAGATTGCCTTTTTGGGGTTTTCCTGAAGCCGACAACGTTTTATGATCAAGCTACGATATTCCGCTTTGATGAAAGAATCCCCTATGAATCGTTCAATGTATTGGGTCTTATGGGTTACCGCTGCATTCATCATAACGGCTGGTTGTTCTGAGAAAGAGGCTTTCCATCCACAGTCCCAGTGGCCGCCGTTAAAGGAATCCAAGACGCCTGCGATGCAAGATTCAAGCCTATCCGGCCAGCAGCTATTTACGCAAAACTGCGCCAGTTGTCATGGCGTTCATGGGGAAGGTAACCCCGTCATGTTACAAGGGGCACGGATTCATTTTAATGATGCCAAATGGCAAAAGGGCATTTCGGATCAGGAAATTGCGCTGACCATTCAGCACGGGAAAGGCATTATGCCCGCCTTTGAGACGACGTTCACTCCTAAAGAGATTCATGCCTTGGTGCGTTATGTGCGGACCTTGGGGGCGACGGCTAAACCTGCTCAGCCCAAATAATCGTGTCGGAAAGCCAAAATGCCTTGAACCAAGGCCTGAATCACCCGATCCTGATGTGCTGTATCCAGACACTGTTCAGCATCTTGGGGATGGGTCAAAAAACCAAGCTCTAATAGAATGGCTGGCATGGCCATGACGCGACATAACGCCAAGCTATCATACAAAATGCCGTAATCCTGAAAATCGGTTCCATTGACCAAGGCTTTTTGAAGGATTTTGGCCAAGGGCAATGCAAAGGGATAGTAATAATAGCTGGAGACACCGGACTCTATTAGCGGCGAGCGGCCATCCGGCAAGGCATTATGATGGAGGCTAATCAAAAGATCACCTTGAGCTTGGGTGGCCTTCAAAACCCGTTCGGCTAAACCAAGTTCAATATCGTGTTCACGGGTTAATCTCACGTTGATATTGGGATGTTGTGAGAGGGCATGGCGAAGCTTTAAAGCCATCAACAGGTTGAGTTCTTTTTCCGGGGACCCCTCTGGGGCTGTAGAGCCAGTTTCAGAACCGCCATGGCCAGGATCAATCACAACGGTAAACCCTTGATGTTCCTTAATAGAGGTCTTCATCTCTCCAAAAAAAGTTTTTGAAGCGGGATCATATCGCCTTGTAAATCCCAGTAAAGGTTTATTCAACAGAATTTCAATATCCACCTGCTCTGAATTTGTTTGATGCCATCGGATTTCCGACAATCCGTTGTCTTCAACGCCAGGAAGGTAATGGATAAAATCACAGGAAGAGGCGGCTTGAAACAGGGTGAGTCGGATGCGGTCTGGCGCCAAATCAACTAACATTGGCGGAAGCCAAGACAGAGGGATTTGAATTGTGAACCCTGTCTCGCTGGGCATGGCCTGGGTGAGAGGAACCTTCACTAAATCGGGATAGGGCTTTGATATCAACTGCAAATCCGCTTTGGGGAGCCAGACTGACTGGTTGGCA
>JANWKX010000130.1 GCA_025451145.1 Vampirovibrionales bacterium | reverse complement strand
GAAATTCTCCTGGCGGTGGAGGCCTCACAGCAAAAGCCACCCGGGGTGGTAATCAAGGCATTATGGCCATGGCCTTTTCCAATGCCGCCGATCTGTATGATGAAGTGACCTATCGTTGTATTGCTGCGGGTGTCCCGCTTTTGGCCATTGGCGTCATATTGGGCGGTATCTGGGCCAATGAAGCCTGGGGAAACTACTGGAGCTGGGATCCCAAGGAATCCATGAGCCTGGTGACGCTGTTAGGTTATGGCGCTTATCTCCACATGCGGATTAACGGCGAACATTCCAAGAAAACCCTGGCCCTGGTGTCAATCGGCGGATTTCTGCTGGTTCTGATGACCTTTGTCGGTGTCAATGTTTGGGGCTTTGGCAGTATTCATTCATACGGGTCTGTAAAATAGCCCAGGCGTCCCTCACCGAAGCTTCTTTTTACTCGCTACAATCCCCCTATGCGATGGGGTTTGTTAAAATTTGTCTTGCTTGTCCTGGCATTGGCGCCGCAACTTTCTTGGGCCCAATGGAAAACGGTCTCGCGTCTTGAACTGCTTCCGGCGTCACTAGAGCAAATCATTGTTAACCTGCCCACCCTCTCAAATGCCAATATTGAGCATGTGCTTTTTCATCATCACTCTGCGATCCTGCTCAAACAATCCCGCATTGATCCACACCTCTTGAGCGCCAAGCGGATGCTCATGCCGGCGGCATTCATTCGCCCCCCGTTTTACCCCATTCAGGTTTATCCCATGCCGGAGGGCGATATTTTATACGCCTCAACAAGTCAATCGGTCACCTGGTTCGCAACGGATAACCCGGAAGCATTCGCCAAAGCCAGCGCCCAATGGCTTCCTCTCTATCCCTATTGGCCCATCCAGAAGCCTCTTGAAGTGAAACAGCAGCAGAAGCTTCTGGCTCAATCCGAAAAGGCCTTCGATGCTCAGAACCTTCAGGCAGCATCCGTGGATTTGGAAGCGCTTTACCGGGGATGGCCTAGTCCGCCTGAGGAATTACTTCAACTTATGGGCTATTTTCAAATGACGCAAGGTCATTCTGTCCCCGCATTATGTGCCTACGGTCAAGGCGCTCCTGAAAATCCCAACGTTTTTTCGCTGCCTTATAGCAGTCTCCTGTATCAGATGGATCAACCGGACAAGGCAATTCGTGTATTATCTGAAATGCTGCGTCAACCCTTTTTACTTTCGGAAGTGCAGCACCAGGCAGAGTATATGTTAGGGACGCTTCTTGAGATGAACGGCCATTATGATCAGGCAAAAACCCTGCTAGAGTCAGCCTTATCAGGTTTCCCTAATAACCCTTTTGTCCTGTTTAACCTGGCGATTGCCCATGAAGGCCTTCATCAGCCCAAGGAAGCTCTGGCCACCTACACCCAGGCAAGACCCTACGCTCAAGGCCCCCTTCAAGAAGATATCGAACGCCAAATCCATCGACTCCAGTCAAACCCAATCAGCAAAAAGTGATATTGTCTAATGCCCCAACCGATTATCGAATTTGAAAACGTCTACAAGTTTTTTGGCTCCCATACCATTCTGTCCGACCTAAATTTCCAGGTCTATCCCGGTGAAGTTGTGGTGCTCATGGGCGCTTCCGGGTGTGGCAAGTCGACAGCCCTCAAGTGTATCAATGGGTTGGAGATGGTCCAGCAGGGAAGCATCCGAGTGCGCGGAAAAGAAATTACCGCCCCGCCAAAAGGCTTTGACTGGAATCGGTTTCGATCCAGTGTGGGCATTGTCTTTCAGCAATATAACTTGTTCCCTCACTTGACTGTCCTTCAAAACATTACTCTAGGCCCCATTCAAGTCAAGAAAACTCCGCCAAAAGAGGCCATTGAAACGGCTCTGATGCTGTTGGCCCAAGTCGGCCTGGAGAATAAAGCCTATCGATACCCCAACAATTTATCCGGCGGTGAAAAGCAACGTGTGGCTATTGCCAGGGCCTTGGCCATGTCAACGGATCTTTTGCTGTTGGATGAGCCCACCAGTGCCCTGGACCCCATGATGACGGCTGAGGTTCTCCAGACCATTCATGATTTGGCCCACAATGGAATTACGCTGGTGATTGTGACCCATGAGGTCAATTTTGCTTACCGCGTCTCGGATCGCATTCTGTTTATGGCCGATGGGCAAATTCAGGAGGCTGGGCCTCCGGAGCATTTCCAGTATCACCTGACCCATCCGTTAGCCAAGCGCTATTTTGCCATGCTTCAAGAAGGGTTTTCTCAAGAAGATCTTATTTTGGATAGTTAAGAGCCTATTTGAAAAGGCCTAGATAGAGCAGATGTGTAGCCCTAGATGAGCGGCTTTGGAGCCCGTTATATTCTTTTATATTTTTTTATTTTTTGGGGACGCCGTCCCCAAACCCCAGCAAAGGGGGTCTCCGACTCCCCTTTGAATCCCCCCTGGAGGGCAACGCCCTCCATCTCCCCTGCTGCATCCCTAAGATTCGCTTTGCTTTTGGTTTCCTGAGTCCGATTTTAGAGGCCTAAATTTGGGCTGCGCCCAAAACGGCCTAAGTCGCTCATCTAGGGCTGCGTTTGTGAGCATCACAGCGTTCGCCTGAAAGTTAAAATCTAAATATTTCTTATCCTTAGATGGATTCATCCAAAATATCGGCCAATTGCAAAGGCCAGTGCAAGCCTTTACAATAGCCGTATGATTCGCTTTCGATTTCTCCAACTCTCTGATCTCCATTTCGGGTCGCCCATGGCCAGCTCAAAGCTGATGCTTCCCCCTGAGAAACTGGCCCAGCGGCATGCGGAGTTTGAGGCCCTGGTCCGTTCTCTACCCGAAATGGTGGCCACGCATAAGGTCGATGCCCTTTTATTGCCCGGCGATCTCTGGGATCATGAATCCTTTGGCAGCTCCGGTCAGCTTTCTCAATTTCGGGTTTTATATAATACCCTTTGCCAAATGGAGATTCCGGTGGTGATTACCCCGGGCAACCATGATTATTATTCAACCAGCAGCTTTTACCATCCTCAGGTTCTTGCTTTGAATGATTTTCCGGCATGGCCGTCTCATATCACGATCTTTACCAGCCCTCGTTTTGAGTCTAAAGATTTGCCCGGCTGGGAGGGGCAGGTTCAACTGACTGGAAAAGCCTTTTTTGACAATATCGAGTTTTATCAGGATACCGGTTCTGCCCGATATGAACGGGTTTTATCGGGGCTTGAACCCAACGCCCCGGCTGAGGTTCTCAGAATCCTTCAATTTCACGGTTCCCGAGATGACGCCAATCGTTTTGAGGAGAAGATCGCCGCGCCGTTCTCCAAACAAGAGCTTTTGGCCCTGAACTACGATTATGCCGCCGTGGGCCACTATCATCGCTATGATACGTTTACGGATTCAACGGACGTCGTTCGAGGGGCCTATGCCGGTTCGCCCTTTGCCCGTGGCATGGATGAAACGGGTGAACGCTATGGGATCCTGGGCGAGTTGATCAAAGACGGGACCGGGTTGGCCGAGGCCCGCATTCAGCCTTTGGTGCTGGATCCCCGTAAAATCGTTCATTTATCGGTTCAATTGGGACAGATTCAAAGCCTGGAAGAACTTCAAACCCAGGTGATAGCCGATTTGGCCATGAAAGCGCAACCCCAGGATATGGTTTACCTGGCCCTTCAAGGCCGAATTCCGCCTGGCCTGGCCGTGGATTGGGAGGCTCTCGAAAAATCCTGGGGGCAATCCCTGTTTCATCTTCGTTTGGATCACGATCAGGTGACGTTGTCCTATGATATTCAATGTTTTCTGGAAGATCCCTATAGCCTGGAAGGCCGGTATATTCAGGCCATTCAGAATGCCATAGCCACTGCCCCGGCAGAGGAAAAGACCATATTGGAGCAGGCTCTTTATATGGGGCTGGATGCCTTGACACAACGGGAAATTCTGGTCCGATGAAATTTTTGAAGTTTATCAGCCAGGGCTTTGGATGCCTGCCCGACGGATTTGAACTCTCTTTCCCGGAGGAAGGGCTGATTCTCATTTTGGGGGACAACGAACAAGGGAAATCGACCTTGGTCAACGGATTGCTATCTGGGCTGTATGGTGCGCCCAAAGGGCGAAATGAACTTAGTTTTTTTAAAGACCGGGTTTCACCATGGGATAAACCGGAACAAGGCGGGAGGCTGATACTGGAAGTCCTGACGGAAAGCCATGAGAAGCGAACCATTATTCGGGACTTTGGCGCTAAAGGCAATGCCCTTCAGGTGATGGACAGTTATTCCCGGCAGGATTTAACGGAACAGTACCGGATCGATCGAAAGACCTATCATGTGGGCGAAAATCCGGAGATTCTAGGGCTATCTCGGACGGTGTTTGAAAAATCCGCTTTTTTGAGCCAAAACAGCCTGCAGGATTTTGAAAATACCGGTGATTTGGTTTTGGCTATTGAGAAAATGGTGGAATCCGGCGAATCCGGCGTGACGGCCCAAGCGGCCCTGAAGCGCCTTCAAGACGCCTATCATCAACGCAATCCCCTAGGCGGTCGGCCAATTCAACTATCAACAATCTTAAGCCGAATCAGCAGTGAGATTGTTGATTTAGAACGACAGGAAAAAGAACTTTTGGTGGAGCTTCAACGATACCAGAAGTCGTTTCAAGAGGCCGATGAGCTGCGAGAACAGATCACAAAAACTGAAGCAAGTCTTGAAACAGCAACGTTAAGACTACAACTGGCTGAAATGATCGAGTATCAAACCTTTATCAAGGAACAAGCGCAGATCCGAGAACAAATCAAGATTCTTCAGCAGCAGAGGGAGCCCATTGCCCATCTGGCCAGTTTCCCGATTGATCTGCAAAGCCGGATTGAAATCCATTACGGCCAATGGCAGCAAATTCAAGAGGATCTTTCCAAGCGACAGAACGAGATAGATGTATTGACGCAACGCATCGATGCTGCCACAAGGTATATTGAGACCTATGGGTTTCCATGGGAATCCTTCTCTCTGGAGGATGGGGATTCGTTGCGGCGCCAATTGTCAGAATTGGACCAGAGTATGGCATCGACCCAGGTTGAGCTGGAGGCATGTCTGGCCCAGGCCCGGCAGGAGGACATCGATATTCAACTGTATCTGAAGCTGAAAACCATGTTAAAAAATCTCCCCTTAGAGAATCTTCAGGCACTACAAACCCTGGCATCCAGTCATTCGTCTGAAAGCGCAACGCTGACCGATCTGCAAAACCAACGTTTAACCCTGGAAGCGGATATTTCAGATTTGAGCCGCCAGGTTCGGCGAATTCAAAAAACGCTTTGGAGCCTACTCTCTCTGGGTGTTTCAAGCCTGATTTGCTTTTTACTGCCGGATTTAGCCTTAAAAAATGTGGGCTTAGGGGTGGCCTTTCTGCTCTTTCTCACAACTATCATCCTCTATTTCAAAAGCAAGCCCACCTGTCGCCAACACGACTATTGCAAACAGAGACTTGAGGATATTCGCCCATCCGAACGCCATGCTCACGATGCGCAGGAATCCCATATTCAGACGGCGGTCCAATGGCTTCAACCGCTGAATCTGAACAAATCCCCCGCTGAGATGCAAGACCTCCTCAAAGACTTGGCCTGGTTTTTTGAGAGTCGTCAACAGGCCATGGCCCCTTTTGAGAAGCACTATCAAACCTTGCAGATTTATGAACAAGGCTTCGAAACAACATATCGTCGGCTTTGTGAGCTGCTCAACCAACCAGCGCCCGATACAACATCCGGAAATCTTGATTTCTCCCGGACCCAAACGCTCATGGCGGCTTATTCAAAATTCCGAGACGCGTTAAGCGATTTGCGCAGCCTCCAGTCAAAGCTTGAAGATCATCTCACTCGGCAAGCTACCAGCCAAAAAGACCTTGAGGCTTGTCAACATACCTTGTTTGAGATGTTGTCCCAAGCTGAAATACCCATTGAAAACAGCAACCTGCCGGATGCTTTATTAAAACTCAAGGCTTCGGCTCAAGGGTTTCGGGGACTACAAGAATTAAATGCCAAGATGACGACTCAAGAAGCCCTTTTGCAGCCTGAATCACGCTTTGAAGCGTATCAGGCCCACATTGAAGCCCGGAAGCATTTTTTAGACAAGCCGGTTCCTGAGGATCTAAAAAGTCTGGAAGAAGAGCGTAAACGCTATGAAGTCTTTCGTCAAACACTCTCGGACATGAAATCCAAGTTACATGACCTTGAAGTGGTTATTAATCAAAAGCGTGATGGCTATAACCAAAACTATCCCAGGATTCAAGAGGACCTCAAAGAGAAAAAAGAATTCTTTAAGAAATATAGCGCTTTTGAAAGGGCTCGGACCATCGCGGAATCGACCTTGACCCAGGTGTCTCAAGAATCCTACCATCAATGGGCAGAACGCTTGAATACCCGTGTTAATGACTATCTCAAGCTGTTAGGGTCACCTTATACCGACCTTAAATTCGGCCAGGACTTATCCTTTTCTTTTTACGCGCCTCAAAATCAGCTGATTCGTCAGAACGAGAAGTTTCAAAGTTTAAGTCATGGGGCGAAGGACCTGATTTATCTGGCGGTTCGCTTTGCCGTTTGCGATTATCTCAGCCAGACCCATGGTCATCTGCCTTTGATTTTGGATGACCCCTTTACCAACCTGGATGATAACCGTTTCCAGCAGGCCTTTGGCGCCTTGCTTAATCTAGCCTCCCAGGGAAAACAAGTACTGATGTTCAGTTGTCATAAACAACGATATCTAAATATATATCAGAATTTGCAGAAAGACGCTCCTAAAACCCTTTATTTACAGTATTTAGAACGTTCTCCGCTGACTGTAGCCCGATAAAGTCCTTTTAATAGAGGACCGCCTTCTGAATAAATCGATTACAATAGAATAAGCATCCGTGGTCACCAACCTTATTATTTGAGACATTATGCAAAAGTTCAAAGAAATTGTTGTGACAATTTGCCAGGTTCTGCTGTGGTTAACCTTCCTTTTTGGCATTAACGATCCCGGATTGCTCCACACCCGCCCTCCTGAAAGCCTTTATAGTGTTTATGCCTTTCTGATAGACCCGATCTATTCGGTCAGTAGCTATATTATTCAGCCTGTTTCCTGGATGGCACACATGATGGGCTTGTACCATCCCGAGAAAATCGGGGGCTGGTTCCCCATGACATCGGCTGTTAAGTTCAATGCTTTTATGGGGACCTTTGGCTTAGGAGCGTTCTTCAAGCCAAGCCTGTTTGCTGGGGCCATTATCTGGTGGGTTCCATTGACTTCCTTTTGTGTCAGCGTCTTCTCCTGGGGATTTAGCGAATTTTACGAACGGATCCGTAATTGGGCCTGGAATATCATTATCGAGTATGCCTTTCACCGCAAGAAGGCTCGTGTGTATCAAGAGGTGTTGGATAAAAAGACGGCTGATCTGGAGCGGCTAAACAACCAGTATCGGGTTCTGGCGGAAGAAACCCATACCTTGAAAGATTCAGTGATTACCGATGAACTGACGTCGG